>NZ_JAVJUO010000210.1:0-68485 GCF_040220555.1 Coleofasciculus sp. C1-SOL-03 | reverse complement strand
TACGCGATCGCGCAGTGGTGCAAGCAGGAGGGACATACACCATTGCTGATTCTTTGGCGTCAAATCCGAGCCGACTTATTAATGGCGATGGTAGAGAAACTCTTGGGGAAGACTTCTGATATCCAGGAAACTCCATCGGCTTCACTGAATAAAGCCATGGTGCAGAATGCGATCGCGTCTGAATAATTAATTGTAGGGGTTTGGTTTCCCAACCCCTGTTTGGGAGCGAGTAGGACGCAAGTCCTGTAATATCAGAGCAGAAGGTATCAGAATATTACACGAATTATGAGTTACGACTTCGATCTGTTTGTGATTGGTGCTGGTTCCGGCGGAATTGCCACAGCACGACGAGCAGCAGAGTATGGGGCAAAGGTAGGAGTTGCCGAATTCAGCCGTTTGGGAGGAACTTGTGTGAATCGCGGCTGTATTCCCAAAAAACTGATGGTGTATGCCTCTCATTTTCCAGAGGTGTTTGAAGAGGCGCAAGGGTATGGCTGGAGTCCTGTACAAAGCAGCCTCGACTGGCACAAAATGATTGAGGCGGTGCAAAAGGAACTCGATCGCCTGAATGGGGTTTACCTGCGAATGTTGGATAAGTCGGAGGTGCAACTGTTTCGGGGTTATGCCAAGTTTGTTGATCCTCATACGTTAGAGATTTTTGAGTCTCCCACCAGCGATACCGCATCGCAGAAAGTGAGTGCGGATAAGATTTTGATCGCGGTGGGTGGACACCCGGTTACGCCCAATATTCCGGGTATAGAACATGCGATTATCTCCGATGATATGTTCCTCCTCAAGGAGCAACCGAAGCGAGTGGTGATTCTCGGTGGTGGCTACATTGGTGTGGAATTTGCCTGTATTATGCATGGCTTGGGGTCTGAGGTAACTCAGATTATCCGCAAAGAGAAGATTTTGCGGGGGTTTGATGACGATATTCGCACGCAAATCCAAGAGGGAATGCAGCAACACGGTGTCCGGATTTTAGATAGTAGCG
Organism: Coleofasciculus sp. C1-SOL-03; assembly: GCF_040220555.1. NCBI lineage: Bacteria > Bacillati > Cyanobacteriota > Cyanophyceae > Coleofasciculales > Coleofasciculaceae > Coleofasciculus > Coleofasciculus sp. C1-SOL-03. The sequence goes on along the minus strand of NZ_JAVJUO010000210.1, from coordinate 67,491 downwards.
TACCGACAGCGATTGAGAAAGCAGGAGATGGATTAAAGGTTACAGTCTGCGGCAAGTATGAGGAAACGGTTATTGGAGATATCTTTCTCGCTGCTACGGGACGCAAGCCGAATCTCCAGAATCTAGGTTTGGATCAGGCTGGAGTTGATGTCTGTCAAGATGCGATCGCGGTGGATGAGTACAGCCGTACTTCTCAACCCCATATTTATGCCGTTGGCGATTGTACGGATCGGATTAATTTGACACCGGTTGCGATTAACGAAGGGCGTGCCTTTGCCGATACCGAGTTTGGCGGCAAGTCCCGGGTTATGAGTTATGAAAATGTCCCCTCGGCAGTATTTAGTACCCCAGAAGCGGCAACGGTGGGGTTAACTGAGGCCGAAGCTAGGGAAAAGCATGGCGATGCGGTGAAAATCTATCGCGCCCGTTTCCGCCCCTTATACCACACTCTGACGGGTCGAGAGGAACGGGTGATGGTGAAGTTAGTGGTTGACGAAGCTACCGATAAAGTGCTAGGAGCGCACATGGTTGGAGCATCGGCGGCGGAGATTATTCAGGGCGTCGCGATCGCGCTGAAAATGGGAGCGAAAAAAGCCGATTTTGATGCTACCGTTGGCATTCATCCCTCAACCTCTGAGGAGTTTGTTACCTTGCGGTGAACTACCTGCACTCCCAATAGGGGAAGCAGGGGAAGCAGGGGAAGCAGGGGAAGCAGGGGGAGAATAAATAAGGTTTGAACCCAAGGCGGTTGGTGAGACTTGGACTGTTAGAAAGCTGAGAGTAATAAATCAAATTATGAACCACAAGCGTCGAATTACTACCATTTTCCTGATGCTACTCTCACCTGTGGCTACAGTTAACGTCAACGCTGTAGCCACAGCAGCAACCCATCTCCTGAAAGAGGCAGATACAGTACGCCAATTGCTAGAAACCAATAGCTGTATGGGGTGTGATTTACGAGAGGTAAATCTAGAAGACGCTAAACTCAAAGGAGCCAACCTGCGAGGCGCTAATCTTAGGTTTGCTCAATTAAGCCAAATTGAACTCAGCCGTGCTGATTTGGTTAATGCTATTCTCAGACATGCCGACTTGATCAGCGCGTCTCTGGTGGATACCAACCTCAGTAATGCGGACTTGAGAGATACAAACCTGATTAATAGTTTTCTCACCCGCGCCAATTTAACGAATGCTCGATTAGAGAATGCCAATCTAACCAATGCTTATCTCAAAGGCGCAAACTTACAGGGCGCAAATTTGCAGGGGGCTAACCTAGACGGGGCTGACTGGCGAGATGCTATTTTATGCCAAACGACGTTAGCAGATGGTACGGTATCGAATCGAGATTGTTGATTCGTCATTGGTCATTTGTTTGTTGATTGTTCATGGTTCATTGATAATCCTCTTCCTCAGCTCCCCTTGCTCCCCCAGCTTCCCCAGCTTCCAGACGTAGCATGCTACGTCTCTACATTGCTCCTCCAGCTCCCCCTTCCCCATTGCCTAAAACAATTCTGGACGTGCCTCAACAGTATCCGTCACCACACAATTGGGAGCCGCTACCGTGCCATCAGCAAGCGTGGTTCGACATAACTGCGCTCCCCGCACATTGACACCTGTTGCTCCTCTGAGATCCGTTTCAATGAGTTTGGCTCCTGTCAAATTAGCGCCACTTAAATCAGCTTCACTGAGATTTGCCCCATTGAAATTGACATTGGTTAAGTCTGCTAATGTCAAATTGGCTCGGAAAAGATTCGTATTGCTTAAATCAGCACCTGTCATTCTCGCCGAGCTAAAATTCCCCAAACTTAGGGTTGATCCACTCAAATTTGCCCCATAGAGGATCACATAAGAGGCAAACGTACCGTCCAAGCTAGCACCAACGATTTGAGCGCCACTTAAATTGGTATCGTACAACCGAGCGCCGCGAAAATTAGCATTAACTAAAATGGCACGAGTCAAGTTAGCATAATCTAGCTTGGCATTGCTCAGATTTGCCCCGGTGAGATTGGCGGGAACTTCTGTGACAATTGCCCGACTCACCGATGTTTTCGGACTTAAGTTGGCAGCGCTGAGATCAACACCGCCTAAATTGGCACCTCTGAGGTCAGCCGATCGCAAATCACAACCGACTAAACTGGGTCGATTTTGCCGAGGCAAAACATACACTCGTTCCAGACGCCTGTCGTATTGAGTTCTTTGACTCAAATTGGCGCCGGGAGCTTGTCTGGCTCGCTGACATTGTTGTTGAAAGTCCTGCTCAAAGTTTTCGCGGAACTGGGCGTTAGCGGGTAGTGCTGCACCACCCAAACCGATGGCTAGGTAAAGTCCGAGGATTTTGATGATTGATCGAGACATATTATTACTCTGTAGGAGCGGGTTTTACTATCAAATGATAGATGATGTTGGGTCTTTTTTCTTTGTAGAGTAAGAGTGATAATCACTACAATGTGTACAAATTAACTGAACTATGGCAGCACAGCGTCAAAACAGTTCCTTTACCAACCCAATTAGTGATGCGATCGCGACAACCACTCAAGTCGCCACGTTTGCCACTCAGTTGGCAACCCAAGCTACACAATCAGCGGCTGATACGATTACGGCTGTAGGAGAAGCTGTTCGCCCTGCGGCTGTGCGATTCGTAGAACCAGGAACGGAAACCGTGGGTAAAATCGTGGCACCCATTGCTGAACATCCGCTGACGAAGTATGCGGCTAAAGTTCCAGGGATTAGCTTACTCGTTGCTGCACTGGGTCAAGTCGATTTGGAACAAGCTCAAAAAGATGTAGACAAGCTGCGCCAGGATTACCCCTTTGATACATCCGAACAGCTTGCTCATCGGATTATGGTGGATACGGCTCTCAAAGGAGGTAGGCTGGGATTAATCACTAACTTTATCCCGCCTTTGGCGTTGGCTTTATTTGGGGTTGAACTAGCAGCGGTTACCGCACTCCAAGCTGAGATGGTTTATCGCATTGCCGCCGCTTACGGATTTTCCCTAAAAGAGCCAACGCGACGCGGTGAAGTTCTGGCAATTTTTGGCTTATCTGTTGGGGGTTCCGGCGTTCTTAAAGGGGGGTTAAGTTTTGTGGAAATTCTTCCCGTCATTGGTGCAGCCGTGGGCGCTTCGAGTAACGCTGCGCTCATTTATTCCCTCGGATTTGTTGCCAGCCAGTTTTATGACGAAAAAAGAAATCCCTTGACTCGGTAGGAACGGCTAAAACGAGAAGGTAAGTAGTCGGACAAAAGAAAACGGCACGCTCCGGAGCCAGTGCAAGTAGATAGACCTCAAACCCTTACTGTTCCATGTTCCTTCCTGTTCCCTAATCTCAACCGTTAACTTTAATTGTGTCCACCCACTTATTTGTGTGTAATCAACAAGATTCGATAGGAGTGATCACTATCACTGGTAAATCCGTTTTTACCACACAGGAGTGGAAATGCAGATCACAACAATTGCCGCTATAAATTTCTACCCTAGAAGTGAAGCCCACATTTCGATTTAAGTATGTGCTGTCAATCCGAATGTGGGCGGCTGTCAGGGTTTCAGGGGTGCATCTGCACTTTCATGTTCGTTTAGGGTCTTTTTTAAGGCAGGGTGCATCTGCTTTCTCTAGTTTCCACCAATCCTCAGCAAAATGGGTAGAGTTACGATGAAATCTGACCCGCTGAATATAAAAATTTAGTAAAGTTTTAGATTTTCCCACCTGTTCGCCAATATCCCTGAGCCCAGACTATTTATCTACTAGGATAGGTAAACGTTTAGATCAATCCAAATGCCAGTCTACTCTGACAACAGACAGTGAACCGACAGGTGGGGTGGAGTTTTGCAAGTTTGCCACAAAAGGCGATGCGGTTCGCGGCTACTGGCGTTTTCTTGACCGTTCACCTTATCATATAATACTTATTCATTTGAGAATCTCAATGAGGCGATTGGTGTTTTGAGAACCCTTTACTTTTTAGTCCCTGGAACTTATGGCAAATTTGCCTGCGGAGGTCTGTGGGCGGAATTGAAAACCCTGAGTCTGGCAAAGCAGGTTTGCCCTGCGGAGGTTGTCACTTATCGTCAACGGGAAAAGGATACACTGTTTCTGGATGATTTGCTTAAGCAACAGGATTTCAATTCGGTTATTTTTGTGATCAGTTGGGGGTTTGATATTCCCAAACTGGTAGCAAAGCTTAAGTCCTATCCAATTATTTATCATGCCCATAGTGCTGGGTATCGATTTCAAATTCCAGCGCGTATCCCGATTATTACGGTTAGTCGCAATACCATGGGATATTGGGGACAGCGATCGCCTAATTCTTTAATCTACTATTTGCCCAATCATATTTCAGAAGACTTTCAGAATTTCCACCAAGAACGGGATATTGATGTGTTAGTGCAGGTACGGAAATCGTCTGAGTATTTACTCCAGGATTTAATACCGGAGTTACAGAAACATTGTCGGGTTAACGTTGTTGATTCCTACGTCGAGGATTTAGTGGGACTCTTCAATCGGGCTAAAGTTTATTTATATGATTCGGCTGAATATTGGGCGCAACAGAGAGTGAGTGAAGGTTTTGGATTGCAACCGATGGAAGCCCTTGCTTGTGGTTGTCAGGTTTTTTCCAGTGTGAATGGGGGATTATCGGATTATTTAGATCCGGGGTTTAATTGCTATAAAATTGCGGGATATTCTCAAGACTATGATATCAAACGCATTCTCACAGTTATAGAGAATCCGTCATTAAAGCCCCTAGATGAACAGGTTTTGGCTGAATACCGTTATGCAAATATTATCCGTCGCCTGAAAACAATATTGGCGGATATCAATGAGTTTTTTGACCACAGCCAAAATCAAGCGGGTACTATTCCCAGTTTAACCAAAACGCGGCTAGCAAAATTAATGTTCAAGAGACTTGTTGATAAGCTGTGGCAAACGTAGTTAATTTCATTATAATTTATAGTCTAGTCAGGTGCGTTACGCTTTGCTAACACACCCTACAATTTTGCTGTAAATTCCAGTCGCCAGAGTTCTTGATCATGATTAATTTAAGGTTCATTTAGAACTGACGTGACCAATCTTTAAACCAGCGTTCTACCACCACTTTTGTTTGAGTAAAAAACTCCACAGCCTGTCGCCCCTGTCCATGTAAATCCCCATAAAAACTATTTTTCCAACCACTAAAAGGAAAGAATGCCATCGGTGCGGCTACGCCAATATTAATGCCAATATTCCCCGCTTCGGCTTCATACCGAAACTGTCGCGCGGCGGCACCACTGGTGGTAAATAAACATGCCATATTCCCCCATTGACCCCCGTTGACCAACGCGATCGCGTCTTCAATGGTGTCGAGGTGCATTAAACTTAACACCGGACCAAATATTTCAGTTTGAGACAGAGAACTGTCGGGGTTGACATTTTCCAGAATTGTGGGTCGAATAAAATTCCCTTGCTCATAGCCGGAAATCTTTACCTTGCGCCCATCGACTAATACCTTAGCGCCTTCATCAGCGCCCTGTTGAATCAATCCCTCAATCCGGGTTTGACTATCACGGCTAATCACCGGTCCCATTTCCACCCCTTCATCCAACCCATAGCCAACCACACGAGTTTGAGCCGCAGACGCGATCGCATCGGTGAAACTATGCCGTGCTTCCCCCACGGTAACGGCTACAGACGCCGCCAGACACCGTTGTCCCGCGCAACCAAACGCGCTATCCGCCGCAATTCGAGTCGTCATTTCCATATCCGCATCCGGGAGAACAATCAGGGGATTTTTCGCCCCACCCTGACATTGCACCCGCTTGCCGTGGGCGGCACCTTTGCTGTATACATACTGTGCCACCGGGGATGATCCGACAAAACTAATGGCGCGAATTTGGGGATGTTCTAAAATCGCATCCACGACGGTTTTTGCCCCATTCACCAGATTGACTACCCCTTTAGGTAATCCCGTCGCTTCTAACAACTCAAACACCTTTTGCATCGTCAACGGCACTTTTTCCGAAGGTTTAACGATACAGGTATTCCCGCAGGCGATCGCGTAAGGTAGAAACCAGAAGGGAATCATCCCGGGGAAATTGAACGGCGCAATAATCGCTATTACTCCCACAGGTTGGCGAATCATGATTTCATCAATCCCTCGGGCAACATCTTCCAGGTTATATCCCTGCATCAGCATTGGAATCCCACAGGCGACTTCCACGTTTTCAATTGCCCGTCGTAATTCAGCTTTTGATTCCTTGAGGGTTTTGCCGCATTCCAGGGTAATTGTGCGGGCGAGTTCGTCTAAATTCTCGTCTAATAAACCCTTGAGCTTAAACAGATATTGAACTCGGGTTGGCGGGGGAATTCGACGCCAATCGGAGAACGCAACAGCCGCCGCCGTCGCCGCCATATCTACATCATCTTGAGGCGATAACGGGACTTGGGCTAAAACATCAACCGTAGCCGGATTAACCACATGAAGTGATTCCGTGGCGCTGGAGGGGCACCATTTGCCATTGATATAGTTCGGTAACAGATTTTTGAGATGCACCGTTGGTTCTCCAAAATGGGCGAGCAAGGGAAGTTGGGGGAGATGGGGAAGCTGGGGGAGCAATGTAGAGACGTAGCATGCTACGTCTGGAAGATGGGGGAGATGGGGAAGATGGGGGAGATGAGGGAGATGAGGAAGTTAACTCAAAACTCTACCTTACCTATTGCCAATTGCCCATTGCCTATTGCCAATTGCCAATTGCCTATTGCCTGTTCCCTATTCCCTGTTCCCTGACAAATGACGAATGACAAATTACCGATCAACCACATTTAAGCGTCGAGTAATCATCGTCATCCCATCACCCCGAATCAAAACGGCTGAAATCCAGCGATCCTGGGGAGTTAAGGGCGCTCGTCCCACTTTAAAAATTCCGCCTGCGGATAGTAAATCCAATTCTAAGTCACTGGGTTGGCTGTAGCGATCGCCATTAATCGGTTCTTCTAAGGCTGTTCCCAATAGTAGATTATTCCCTAGGGGTTCTTGGACGATCGCATCAAAATTAAACGACTGACCAATACGCACCTGTTCGGGTAAAATCACTTGCAACTGAGGGGGATTGACGCCAGATGTCAGTTGGGAACGTTCTGCCAAAATTTCTGAGGAGAGGATTTTTTGGTTTTCGTAACGTTGGCGCGATCGCAACGTGGATTCGAGTTTCATCATTGTACCGTCGTTGGGCTGGGTTCCGGTTACGGTGGTGACTGTCTCCGCCACAATCCCATCCCCTTGATTTTCCCAAGACTGTAACTCGGTGCGATACGTCAATTGAGGATAGCGTTCCCACAGTTGCTTCAGCGCTTCCTCCATCTGGGCGTGAGTCAAGCCATCAGAATGTTTGAAATCCTGGCTATAGAACTGCATCACACCCTCCACATCCCGGCGATTTGCTGCTGCATCGATTTGCGCCAGGAGTTCTTTCAGCTGAGGTGGGGCGGTTGCGGGATCTTCAGCTTTTGTCGCCGTTGTCCATCCCAGGGTTAAACCCAGGGCGAAGAACAAAATCATTGACCCATTCAGGGAATACGCCTGAGTTTTCGCACTCAAGGAACGGGAAACACGACGAAATAAATTGACCGGATGGTGCATTAGAGGCATCGTAGGAAATAGTTTATATAAAGAAATTGGCTTCCAATTGGACAGATAAGATGGTATATTCGCCAATTTACTGCCAATTTTCGATTTTAACTCGACATAAGAGTCGCCTTTAGGAGGAACAACGACCTTGGCTGACACTCCAATTCGCTTATTGATTGCTGCCAGTGGCACAGGAGGACACTTATTTCCGGCGCTGGCGTTAGCTCAACAGTTACCAGAGTACCAAATTGAGTGGCTGGGCGTGCCGAACCGGGTGGAACAATCGGTGATTCCCCAACACTATCCCCTGCACACGATTCCTGTCGAAGGCTTTCAGAAACCCTTGGGACTCAATACGGTTCGCGTTTTTGGACGTCTCGTGGGTTCTATCCGACAGGTGCGACGACTGATCCAAACCCGGAAATTTGCTGGTCTGTTTACCACAGGCGGTTATATTGCTGGACCTGCGATCGTCGCGGCACGTTTACAGGGATTGCCAGTTATTTTACATGAATCCAACGCTATTCCCGGAAAAGTTACGCGCTGGCTGAGTCCCTTATGTGATCAGGTGGCGATCGGATTTGACGCCGCCTCCAAGTATTTACCCAAAGCCCAAACCGTCACCGTTGGTACACCGGTTCGGGCTGATTTCTATCAGCCTCAGCCGTTAGACTTACCGATTCCTGACGATGTACCCTTAATTGTCGTCGTTGGCGGTTCCCAAGGGGCGGTGAGTGTGAATCAACTCGTGCGTCAATGTGCCAAGACTTGGTTTGAAATGGGCGCGTGGATCGTCCATTTAACCGGGGAAAAAGACCCAGAGGCTTCCACCTTGCAGCATCCCCACTATATTGAACTGCCATTTTACACCAACATGGCAGCGCTACTGCAACGAGCGAATTTAGCGATTAGTCGGGCGGGTGCAGGGTCATTAACCGAACTGGCGACAACGGAAACACCAGCTATTTTAATTCCTTATCCTTACGCCGCAGAAGATCACCAAAGCTTTAATGCCGCTAGTTTTGCCCAAACGGGGGCGGCTCTGGTTTTTCGGCAATCTGAACTCACCCCCGAATTACTCGAAAGTAAAGTATCTTATTTGCTAAAATCTCCGGACATTCTCCAGCAAATGGCAGAAAAAGCGGCATCGTTAGCGGTGACAGATAGTGCAGAACAATTAGCCAGGTTGGTGCGTCGGCTTGTGGAGAAAAAATAAGGGCATTTTCCGACAATCAAATCAGCCAAAACCTTATAGCGTTGTTTGAGTTCGGGGAGGGCTTGGCGTAGGCGATCAAGGAGGCGATCGAGGGTGGGTGGGGATGGCTTGAGGTTCATCGTTCTAAGTAGTCGGACTCGCATAAAACGATACTGTATTAAGTGCAAGTAAATCACCCTCAAACCCTTACTGTTCCCTGTTCCCTGTTCCCTGTTTCCTGTTCCCTAATCTCAACCGTTAACTTTAATTGTGTCCACCTACTTAACTACGCCGAATTTTCCAACACCGTAACGGGCAAAGGTTCGGGAAATACTTCAGGAGAAAACATTTCCCATAACACTTGGAAATAGGGTAAAACCAATGAAATTTGCTGCTGAGAAAGACGTTTGCCAAATTCTAGCCCTAACATATGAATCATTTGCCGGACTAATTCCCACCCCACATTTAAAGTCGGGTAGAGCATGACACACAAGGGAAACAATTCGCGTTGGATGGGCGCAATACTTTTTTCCAGAACACAAAGCCACAGGTAAATCTGGAACATTTCCACATCCCGAATACTAGCAGATTTTACCGTAGGGTTCACCAAGCTACCACTATGACAGTGATAATTTGGATGTAAATCGCTAATTCGGGTGGCAATGTCTTGAGCAATTAATACTTGATCTGGTAAAATTTCCCGTAGGGAAATCAACGCTAATGATTGATTATCATAGTTGGCGGCAGTTTTGTATAGTCGTTGTAAGGGCATATACAGACAATCATCAATCACCTGAAAATAAACCCTCACCGTAGCTTGTTCTTGAGATGAAAGGGGTTTAAGTAGCAACTGACCACTGTAGTGAAATTGCATACTCACAAACGCAATTACTCTAGGATCAATGGCTGTATAATTCTGTCGAATACGACCCAAGTCTGATGATAAAAATAAACATAGACGTTCGGGGGCAACTTGATCGGCATAAGCCAGTAATACTTTCTCATAGACTGAGTAAGTGTCTTTAGTAATTTGCCAAGGATCTATTAGGCGATAATTAATTCCTTGCCGCTTAATTTCTTGGCAGAGTAAGGCTTCAGTTTTTGTCCAGGCTTGAATCATTATCGATCGCAAGGAATCAAGTAACCGCTGCGCTATAACGGCTCGTAATCCTGTAGAATTCGACTGCCACGTTTTGTCTGATGTACTGTGTTGTTGGATATACTTTTTTGCCCAGAGTTTGGATAGCTTTCTGACCGTCGCGATTTTCTCGGTCTGTGACGGTTGAGCATGACCTCGCTTCTCCTGTGTACTCATGACACACCCCTTGTCTAGAACGTCAATGCAGGCTGCAAAATGGCGGTAGTGATACAGTCAACAGTAACAAAAAGGGTTATTTGGTAGTTAATGTTACATTGTTGGGTTAAGTTAGATAACTAAATTGGTGTTCTAGCACGCTTGCTTACCCATAGGTGCTTAGTCCTGAGTTTCTAACTCTCTATTATCTACCCACCAGTCAAAGGATAGTCTTTTTTGAAAAAATTCTCAATAGTTAGGGAAGTATAGCGCTACGCGCTAGGCTTTCTTGCAATAGGCAATGGGCTTTCTTTGAAGAAAAAAGCTTACCTTACAAGGGATTGAGCGATTTTAATTTTTCTTTTATGTCCTAACTAGATTAACTGTTCAGCTATTTCTGTCTTCTTGCACTAGAGTGACAAATGACAAATGACGAAACTAAACTGAATGCTGGGCAATCCAATCCTGCAAAATGGGATTAACCACCTCAGGGGCTTCATCTTGGGGACAATGACCTAAACCGTCTAAGGGGACAAATTGTTCCACGGCGGGGAAATTGACCCATTCTTTTGCCTGTGCAATGGGTTCCCAAGGATCATCGGTTCCCCACAAAATCAGTGTGGGACATTGTAGCTGAGGTAATAAGTCTTCGGCTAGAGGTCCTGCGGAATAGCGGGTAAATGCGATAAACACATCAGCCGCACCCACATCAGCCGCCGGTTTCATCAGCAAGTCGATTAATTCATCGGTCACTGCCTCGGATTTGCGATACGCTTGCAATAAAATTTTACGCACCACCTGTGGCTTCGCCAGTTGCCGGAAAAAAAGTTGCCCCACCCACTTAACTCCCAGTAACTGTTGTACCATGGGTGCGCCGATGCGACGATGCCAAGGTAATGTAACTCGTTTGCGATCGTGCAGCATCCGTAGGGAACAGTTGATCAGGGTAACGCCCAATACCCTATCTGGACAATCCACAGCCGCTTGCATTGCCACAATACAGCCAATTGAATTCCCCACCAAAAACGCTGGAGTCTTCACGACGTCCCGGCAAAAATCAAGGACTTGCTGTCCCCAGGTTTCAAAGGTATACTCCACCTCAAGTCCCGGCATCGGTTTGGCAGAGGCACCAAAGCCAATTAAGTCAATGGCATAGCATCGACAGGATTCGGCTAATACGGGTAAATTCTTACGCCAATGTCCACAAGAGGCGCCAAAGCCATGCACCATCACTACGGCCGGTCCAGAATTGCCGTGGACTTGATAGGCAATGGGAAACCCACGCCATGTCCAGGTGTGAGTGTCGCGTTCAGGGGGTTTGGGTAGGGTGGAGGAAGAAAAGGTCATGAGGATTTCAAGCGTACAGGTTTACTATTTACATTCTGTAATAAAATAGCGTTTTGCGAGATCAACCTGAGTAGAGACGTTGCATGCAACGTCTCTACCATGATGCCTTTGTCTCGTCTTGTGTCAAAATTAACCTTAAGAAATTTTTTGGTGCGTCCTCTATGTTGGTGCAAACGTCTGCTGCTGTTATCCCGTTCCTGGGATCGGAAATACAGGCATCCTATAAAGCGTCACAAGTGGTTATTTTGCCGATTCCCTACGAGGCAACCACAACCTATCGTAAAGGCACAGAAAATGGACCCGATGCGCTCTTGGAGGCGTCCATCCAGCTAGAATACTACGATGATGAGTTGGAACGCGAGATCTGTAAAGACGCCAGGATTTATACCCATGGCGCGATCGCAGATACGAGAGGTAGACGACAGATGTCTGCCCAATCCATGCTGACAGAGACTCGCGACACCGTATCTGGGCTGATCGATGATGGTAAATTTGTGATTGCGATTGGGGGTGAACATAGTATTACCACGGGACTTGTAGACGCCTACCGTCAAAGGAGTCACGAAGCCTTTACCGTGGTGCAAATAGACGCCCACGGAGATTTACGCCACGAATACGAAGGCTCAATTTATAACCACGCCTGTGTGATGCGCCGGATAGTGGATATGGGATTACCCACATTACCCGTCGCCATTCGCAGCCTTTGTCAAGAAGAAGCCGACTTAATTAAACAAAAATCCATCCCCGTAATTTGGGCGCGACACATTGCCCAAAATCCCCATTGGATAGACGAAGCGATCGCGACTATCCCAACAGGGCGAGTATTTATTACCATTGACTTAGATGGCATTGACCCGGCTTCAATGCCTGGGGTTGGCACTCCCGAACCGGGTGGGCTGAATTGGTATGCACTCATAACCTTTTTGCGGCGATTGTTTGAAACCCATCAGGTGATCGGTTGCGATGTGATGGAGTTGGCTCCTGTGGTTGATTCAGTAGTCTCCCAATTTAGTGCCGCTAAACTGGTTTACAAACTCATCGGCTATCAAACTCTGGCACAAAGGTAGTCACGATGGCTGAAATCCACCGCCTGATCCAGGATGATCGGCACACGGGACTGGGAAAAAGGAAACAACGAAGAATACATTGTCAAACACACACCGTAACATAATATGAGTCTGAAGGAAAAACACGGCACATCCATTGGCAGCTATGCTCCCGATTTTGAGCTTTTAGGCACTGATAAGGATGTTCACCACCTATCCCGATATCTGGAAAAGTGGCGAGGAGTGGTGGTAATTTTTTTGAGTAATAACTGTCCCGACTCCGCCGCTTATGTAGACAGACTCAAACAACTGCAAACCCGATTTCGGGAACAGGGATTTATCCTAATTGGCATTAACTCCAACGATGCGAACCAATCTCCCGAAGATAGTTTTAGTCAGATGCAGCAGTTTGCCAGTAGTAGAGGGTTGAATTTTCCTTACCTGTGGGACCCAACTCAGGACGTGGCACAAGGATTTGGTGCTTCAAAAACCCCAGAAGCCTTTGTGATTGATGGACAGGGGGTCTTGCGCTACAGAGGTCAAATTGACGATAATAGCCAAGATCCCGAAACCGTCAACAAAGCTTACGTCAAGAATGCGATCGCTGCGTTACTGGCTGGGGAACCTATCTCGCCCAAATCAACTCCCACCCTGGGTAGTCCCCTAGTATGGCGTCGCTAGGGAGTAATGTAGAGACGTAGCCGGCTACGTCTGGGAACACAGAAGCAATTAAACCTCGTCACGGTCAAAGCACTCTGTCAGAATTATCGGTAGACTGTTATCGTATGGGGAAGGCAATAGTCAAGAAAGAAAGAGTCGTAGCATGGGGATGAAATACCGACGGGTTTTACTAAAAGTTAGCGGTGAAGCCTTGATGGGCAAACTGAGCTACGGCATAGATCCAGGGGTTGTTCAGGACATCGCTGCTGAAATCGCCGAAGTCGTGGCAAGTGGTATCCAAATGGCAATCGTCGTCGGTGGTGGCAATATTTTTCGCGGTTTGAAAGCGGCTGCTGGTGGAATGGATCGGGCAACGGGTGATTATATTGGTATGATCGCCACAGTCATGAATGCCATGACCCTACAAGATGCCTTAGAGCAAATGGGAATACCTACCCGTGTGCAAACCGCGATCGCGATGCAAGAAGTGGCAGAACCCTATATCCGTCGCCGTGCCATTCGTCACCTGGAAAAAGGGCGAGTGGTCATTTTTGGCGCAGGTTCAGGGAATCCCTTTTTCACCACGGACACGACGGCAGCTTTACGAGCCGCCGAAATTGATGCGGAGGTGATCTTTAAAGCCACGAAAGTCGATGGGATTTATGATTCTGATCCCCAGCTAAATCCCCAGGCTCGCCGCTATCACACGCTGTCCTATAACTATGTCCTGGCTCAGGATCTGCGGGTGATGGATAGTACAGCGATCGCCTTATGCAAGGAAAATAATATCCCAATTATGGTATTTGATTTGACAGGGCGGGGGAATATCCGCCGCGCTGTTCAAGGAGAATCTGTCGGAACAATTGTGGGAGGTTTTTGTGAAGTTAGCTGACGCTGAAAGTCAAATGAAGAAAGCCGTTGAAGCAACGCAACGGGCTTTCAATACCATTCGTACAGGTCGGGCGAATGCGAGTCTATTGGATCGAGTGATGGTGGAATACTATGGTAGTCCCACTCCGCTGAAGTCTCTGGCAAGCATTAATACGCCAGATGCTAGCACGATTACGATTCAACCCTATGACAAGAGTACGCTGACTCTGATTGAAAAATCGATTTCCTTATCGGATATCGGCTTAACCCCCAATAATGACGGTCAAGTCGTGCGCCTGAATATTCCTCCCTTAACCAGTGAACGCCGCCAGGAATTTGTGAAGATGGCGGGTAAGTTAGCTGAGGAAGGAAAAGTCTCGATCCGGAATATCCGTCGTGATGCGGTTGAGTCGGTTCGTAAACAGGAGAAAAAGAGCGAAATTTCTGAAGATGAATCCCGTGATCTGCAAGACCAGATTCAGACAATGACGGATAAGTACACGGCTAAAATTGATGATTTGTTAGCGGCAAAAGAGAAGGATATTACCACGGTTTAAAGGTGGCAGCAACATCCCATTGGGGTAAAGTTGTAGCAGTAGGGCGGGCATCTTGCCCGCTTCTCCAGTCTGATGGGGGAGATGAGGGAGATGAGGGAGATCGGGGAGATGGGGAAGTTCACTCAAAAGTCTACCTTACTTGTTCCCTATTGCCTATTGCCTATTGCCTATTGCCTATTGCCTATTGCCTATTGCCTATTGCCTATTCCCTGACGAATGACCAATGACCAATGACCAATTCCCCAGTTTCTTGGTAAACTATGTCAGAGGTTTAAACTAAATATCACAGTAATACCTCCTTGCCGCACTCATGAGTTTCTTAATCTTTAAAGCCTAATGTTTGACTGCATTATTGTTGGGGCAGGTCCTGCTGGGGGAACCGCCGCCTATCACCTCGCCAAGCGAGGGCGCTCGGTACTGATTCTAGAAAAAGATTCTTTACCCCGATACAAGCCCTGTAGTGGTGGTGTGTCCCCAAGCGTGCAGCAGTGGTTTGATTTTGATCTTGCACCTGCGATCGCACTCAATGTCAGCCGAGTTCGCTACACCTGGCAAATGGATGATCCGGTGGAAGTCAGTCTCAAAAAACAAAAACCCGTCTGGATGGTACAGCGAGATGTTTTCGACCAGTTTTTGATCGAACAGGCAAAAGAGCAAGGCGCTCAACTGCAAGACCAAACGACTGTCACGGGTATTGAATTTAAAGGCGATCGCTGGCAGGTTAACACAACTAATGAACCTCTAGAAGCCCGGTATCTGATTGCGGCGGATGGTGCCAATGGGTCTATGGCAAAATGGTTAGGCTTTAAAGATCGTCCCCAACGGATGGCGGTGACGCTAGAAGCCCCCAATCCCGCCCCCACAAGCAGTGACCCGACGATCCATTTTGACTTTGGGCAAGTGAAAAATGGCTACATCTGGAATTTTCCCAAAACTGATAGCTATTCGGTTAGTGTGGGGACGTTTAAGGGGAATGACAAGCAGGATTTACAAAAGATAGGCACAAAGTATATTCAGCAACTCAATATTGATCCGAAACTCTGTCAAGTTCACAGTCATCCCATGTGTCTGTGGGATGGAAACCAAAAGTTACACGGGCAAAACGCGCTGTTGGTTGGCGATACCGCTTGTTTGGCTGATCCGTTTACGGCTGAAGGTATTCGTCCCTCTATCTTTAGTGGCGTCAAAGCGGCGGAGGCAATTGATGCGGCTTTAGGCGGTCAAACCAACGCCCTAACCCAGTATACCCAAGTGATTCAGGACGAATGGGGTAACGAGATGGTTTGGGCGAAACGTTTAGCGGGTGCCTTCTATGGTTTTCCAAAAATCGGCTATAAGGTAGGCGTGAAGCGACCTTCAGCCACTTTGATTATGCTCCAGATTTTATGCGGGGAATTGAAGTATTCAGAGGTGGCAGGTTTTGCTCTTAAACGCTTGAGTGGCGGATTCTTCTCACGGTAGGGTTGTCATTTGTCATTCGTCATACTCGTTCCCGAAAAGAAGCCAGCTAAATCATTTGTGGAAATATACCGTAGGGTGGGCATTGCCCACCAGCACCAAAAATCTCACGGTCAAGTGATCCGTGAGATTTCGTTACCTCGAAAGAGTTTTATGATAAAAGTCCGGCTAAGTTATGCAAATCTCTATCTTGAGAGGCTGCATATCTTAGGAAGTGAAGCGTTAGCTTAGAGAAGCGCGACTGCGATCATAGCTAGTCCGGAAACTAGAATTGGGTTTGCCTTGAATCGAATCCCAGTGGCTGACGTTATCAACATCGAAACCGACTTCATTAGCTGCTCGATTGAGCATGGATTGTTGCCTGTTCTTGACAGCGTGATGGTGACGCATCATTAATGCTCTGGCTTGTTCTTGAGTAGACATTTGTGTATCCTCCGATTGCTAAGCGTGAGATTTGATTGAGTTTTTCCTTCTTAGAGCTTTAAAACATTGTTTAGCTGAGGGAAGCACGGCTGCGCCCGTAACTGGTACGGAAACCAGAATTGGGTTTGCCTTGAATTAAATCCCAATAGTTGACGTTATCAACATCGAAACCGACTTCATTAGCTGCTCTATTGAGCATGGATTGTTGCCTGTTCTTGGCGGCATGATGATGACGCATCATTAAGGCTCTAGCTTGTTCTTGAGTAGACATTTGTGTATCCTCCGATTGCTAAGCGTGATATTTCACTGAATTTTTCCTTACAAAATAACTATAACAAGAAAATTCTGTAACATTCACTACAGAATCGCTTTATTTACAAATCTTAATGTTATAGATTTGAAACATAACCGCCTGAAACAGACAAGTTGTCTGATCACTAAGACAAGTTAAGCTAGATCACAGCAAAGGGGGCGAGGATTGGGAAAAAATCTTTCGCGGCGCTAGTCAAATATGGTTGTAGGGGCGGGTTTAGGGAATTTTGTGACACTGTTGACGATAACCTTGGTGCAAAACCCGCCCAGCTTTATAGAGCGTCGTATTATGAGAAACCGGGTTTCTCGTGAAGATGACAACGAAATATCAAGCTTTCACCCAAAGAAACCCGGTTTCTTGACCGATGTCTTAGACGTGCCATGGCACGTCTCTACACTGTCTATTCCTCTGGAGAAGATGGCTCAGATTCAGGCAGAATGCGGACACGGGCAAATTTGAGTCCTGTGATTCCTTGCAATTTTTCCACCGTGCTGGATTCGATATGGGAATCCACCCAACCTTCGCGGGCGAGGAAGCGTAAGTATTGTTGATATTCTGTCCATTCGGCTTGGCTGGAATAGACGATAGTCAACATCCCCGGTTGGGTGATGCGAGTTTGGGTGGTGGCGTCTAGGGCTTTATCAATCCGTTTTTTGACGATTTCGTAGCGGGTGTCACGGGTGCTACTGCGTAAATCGAAGATTTTTTCGGTTTGTTCGTCGTGGAAAATATCCACCGTGGTTTCTTGGACTAATACCAGATGAGTGACTTGTAACGGAGTGTCAAAGCGATCGCGCATTTGAAAACAAGTCCTGGCACAGTCACAGATTGCCCGTAGCTGTTCGTAGCGCAGACAGTGGAGATGGAATACAGTAAACTGCGAGTTAATCGAAGCCCCCGCGTAGATCATGTGATCAATGCCATCGGTGAGTTCGTGATCACAGTAGTGGGGGATAATCTGCTGCATCCGCATTTGCCACCGTTCCCAGGTTTGCCGTAGTTGTTCGTTAATCTCATAAATCATCCGATCATAGCGATCGCGGGCGGTATAGATACACTCATGAGGATTGTCGCATGCTTGTTTGTAGGCGTTTACCGCGTCAACCGCCGTGTCGCCACAGTTTTGGAAATATTCAAAATAAATTTCCAGATGACTCCTTAAATACTTAATCGCTGTCACCTCTTCATCCACCGTCACTCCCTTATCTAACCGTTCAATATAAGCTGACAAGTCTAGGCGCAATTGTTGCAACAAGGGCAGCGGTTGGGATTGGTTCGCCGCATCCACTATCGCCATTGCCAAATTAAACTGGCTGAGTAAATCGACTTGGATTGCCCGATTGCGTTCATTCGACGAACCCCGAATATCGGAAATCCCATACATGGGATGAACATCGGTAAACACGATCGGTTCTGGAGGAAGTCCCCAACTGCGGCGTTCCGCTTCTTCCAGAAACCGCCATTCTACAGCAGGATGGATATGATTAAATTGACTTTGAGCCGCTTGACGCAGGGCGGCGGTTAAGGCGGGGATTAAGGCGCAAGCATGGTTGATATCTAGAGAATCGAAATGATCCGCCTGATCACTGGTTAACCCCACCATTCCCATTAAATTTTGGCTGGGGGTTTCAGCTTCAGCCGCCGAAACCGATAGGGGAATCAGCAAGAGGGAACGAGTACCTTGGTTGAACAAGGCTTGCTCAAACTCTGTTTGACAATGACTCTCTAAATTGGCGACAATCCAAACCTGATTCGCTTGGGCGGCGGCTTGGAAATGGGAACCTTGTAGGGAATCCCAGGTATAGACTTGGGTTTGAATCAGTTGATTATTTTCACTGGTAAACAGTTTCACCTCTTGGCGCTTCACCCGCAACAGCAGAATCTGATCAGCGCGAAACAGCGATCGCATTTTTTGATTGAATAGGCGAAACTTCCCGGAACGCAACAGGGAGTCGCGTTCAACCAGTAGGCTAATCAGTTGTCGAATGGTTTCTTGGTGGGTAACATCTAATCCTTCCCACAAAAGCTGACCCCTCACCCGATAATTCTCCAGGTTTAAACGTTGTTCCCAGATGGGATTAAGGATAATTTGCCGAATCGGTTGTTGGCAGAAATCGATATCCGAAAATTCGTTAAGGTCTGGATTAATCCGTTCAACCGTTAAATGTTTAGAACGCAGCCAAAATTGCACACAATGGGGTTCGGAATCGGGGGAATTATCGAGAGTCGCGATCACAGGTTCATCTAAAAAGCGCCATTGGCTATGATTAATTTTATATACATCTCGTAATATTAGTGCCAGTAAATGACGCCGATATAACTGTTCGAGGGTTTTAGCATCAACGTTTATAAATAAATCAAATAGGTGAATACCCTGGTGTTGTAAGTTCCCCGTGGGAGCATCAATCCCGATTAAGCGGCAAAAAGCATGATTGGCATAATACAGAGCGAAGTTCCCCGGTTCAACCCACGCCATCAATAGTTTGCTATGGTGCTGGAAACGCGCCAACCAATCATGATTTCCCGAATTCGCCTGATTCGTCATCGTCTTGCGATCGCTAAAGGTTGATTCATCCGTTACGGGTTGAGAATGGGAATTAGAGTTAGACATCGCAGGCGGGTTAACCTCCGGGGAACTGTCGGCAATGGACTGTCGGTTTTCATCCCACATCAGGGTAAAAGGGTAATGAAACCCTAAGCCGTCTTTCTATTTGATCACAGAATTTAAAACTTGACAAGTGAAGCGAAATATAGTCTTAAAATTTTGCAAAATTTTTCTCATAAACCACTTGTCATTAGTCGCGATTAACATAAACCCCATCGTAGGGTGGGTTAGGCGGTGTTTAATTAAGCCAATCACCCTTAAATTCAATATCCGCCGTAACCCACCAATCATAAAGTATGTTGAGGCAAGATTACGTAGGATGAGTTAAGCGGTATTCAATTGAGGAAATAATCATTAAATGCAATTTATGCTGTAATCAACTAATCATAATGTGTAATCATAATGTGTGTTGAATGAAGATTAACGTTAACCCCGCCGTAGGGTGGGTTAGGCGGTGTTTAATTAAGCCAATAACCCTTAAATTTGATATCCGCCGTAACCCACCAAAATGGAAGAGATTTTACGATTAAATTGGGCGCACGTCAGACGTAGTGGCGGGGCACACCTTAATTTGTGGATTTGCATTGTAGGGGCGCTAGGCGTGCGCCCATTCTAAAAGTACAATCTCTCCCACAATTTTAGCTGTGTCACGCCTCCATCGTGAGTTAGGCAGTATTTAATTAAGCCAATAACCCTTAAAATTGATATCCACCGTAACCCACCAAAATGGAGTAGATATTACGATTAAATCGGGCGCACGTTGGTTATTGGTGTCAACTTAAAACTTTGTATAACTAGCGCTCAAAGTTTAGATCCCCCTAAATCCCCCTTCAAAAGGGGGACTTTGATTAATTTCTGGTTCCCCCATGCCACAAAAAGCGAAGCAACATCTGGTCTCCCCTTTTTGAAGGGGTTCCCCCATGCCACAAAAAGCGAAGCAACATCTGGTCTCCCCCTTTTGAAGGGGGACGGAAGGGGGATCAAAAAGGGGGCTAGGGGGGATCTCTTATTAAGTAAGGGTTTCAGCCTTAAGTTTACACGGGCGCACGTCGGTGCGCCCCTACGGTTTCTGGGCAAAATAATCTATCACATTAGGTGTGCCACGCCACGACAAAGTGACGAACCTTGCTTGTTAATCGGTTGCCACCATATCCCACAGCGCATCAATCCCACAGCCGATATAGTCTGAATCCTGATGCTGCTCAATCCATTGCACGATAAGTGGCAAAATATCAGGGTTATTTTTGCCCAATTTACCTAAAGCTTCAGCAGCCGATTCACGCACGTCAGAATCGTGATCATCTAAGCGCAAAAGTAGAGCGTTGACTACCTTTTCTACATTCTGTCCCAACTTGCCCAAGGCATTGGCAGCCGAGAAAGGCACTTTGGAATCGTGATCATCTAAGCGCAAAAGTAGAGCGTTGACTACCTTTTCTGAATTCTGTCCCAACTTGCCCAAGGCATTGGTAGCCGATTTACGCACGTCAGAATCGTGATCATCTAAGCGCAAAAGTAGAGCGTTGACTACCTTTTCTGAATTCTGCCCCAATTCGCCCAAAGTAGCGGCAGCCGATTCACGCACCTTAGAATCGTGATCATCTAAGCGCAAAAGCAGGGTATTGACTACCTGTTCTGAACCGCGCCCCACCTTGCCCAAAGTAGCGGCAGCCAATAAACGCACACCAGCATCGTGATCATCTAAGCGCAAAAGCAAAGCATTGACTACTTTTTCTGAACTCTGCCCCACCTTGCCCAAAGTAGTGGCAGCCAATAAACGTACACCAGCATTTTCATCATCTAAGTGCAAAAGCAGTGCATTGACTACTTTTTCTGAACTCTGCCCCAATATGCCCAAGGCACACGCAGCTAATAAACGTACACCAACATTTTCATCATCTAAGCGCAAAAGCAGGGCATTAATTACCTTTTCTGAATTCTGCCCCAAATTGCTCACCAACAAGGCAACCATAGTACGCACACTAGAATTCTCATCTTCTAAACGCGATAACAAAATATCAATTACCGCTTCCCGTTCCCCCAACGCAGCCCGATATTCCAGCAATCGCCCTTCACCAATTATTTCCGCCCTTGCCTTCAAAAGTTCCAGCGCTTGCGCTTCAAACTCCGTCTCATTCAAATGGCAAAAAATCTCATAAACCTGCTCGCGAACCCTTTCCCCCACACGCGCCTCATCACTCACCTCCAACTCCACGAATCCCGTCAAAATCTCCTCAACTAAACCCTTATCAGCCCCCTTCAACCCCTTAATATTTTCCGTCAGCAACGTGCCAGCCCAGAATAAATCCCGATGCAGCCATGACTCATACTCACTCTGATGATTCAAAATCGCCCGAATCGCTTTCGCCGCCTTCTTCGGCTTTTGCTGGGCAATCAACAACAACAAAACCTCTCGCCAATGCGGATCATGCAGATGCTCTCGAATATGATCGAGAATAATATCAAAATCTCCCTCATTATCTGCCTGATAATCAATCTCCTGAGCGCACAAATATTCCTGAAACGTCTTATGTACAAAAGCATAATAATCTTGCCCTTGTTCATTCAATAATCCTGTGCGTTCTCGAATAAAGTTGACAAACCGCTCCGCCTCGTTCTTTGCCTCATAGCGTTGAATCTGTTTCAGCGTCTGAATCTCTCGACTCAACTGATCAATCAAATCATCCTTTTCAATTAACGTTCCACCCTCTTTATCCCCGCTACTACCTTGGGTATGAATCCAATATGCCAGGATTTCCATCAACCGCCGTAAATCATCCAACTCTAGATACTTTAATTCCGTCTGATTCGTCAGTTCTTTATTAGCATCCCAGGAGGTTAATAGCGTTTCCACTGCCTTATCATACAGCTTGTACCGTTCTTTCGGTAAATGAGCTTGATAGCGGTGAATTAGGGCAATAATCGTTAACAGTAGCGGATTTCGTGCCAGTAATTGAATCCGGGGATTATTGGACAATGCCGTTCTTAAACTATGTTTACGCCGCTCTGCTTCTGCTTTATCAGGAATGCGGCTATCATACCAACGGTTAATAAATTCCTCAATCTGGTCATCATTAAAAGGTTGTAACTGATAGTGAGGAAACTCCTGGGTTTTAAAGAAATCTCGCTTATATCCCGCCGGACGAGAGGTAATAATGGCGCGATTTTGGTTATATTGCCCCAGAAAATTCTCAATTCGCCGCACCACCTGATAACGTTTGCCTTCTTCGGCAACTTCATCCAAGCCATCTAATAAAATTAGCGTCCGCCCATCTTCTAACCAATAGTTAAAAAATCCCTCTGGCAAAGGTTTAACTGCCATCGTATCTTCAGCAAACTGCCGCGCATAATCGAGAATACTGATATCCGGTTGTCGAGCCAAGTCGCGAATTTTAATTAAAATCGGCAGCCAATCTATAGTGGTATTTAACCCTAATGCATTATTCCCACTATCTCTATTGTGTAATTCTCCTATCTCCCCCCTTTTTAAGGGGGGCTGGGGGGGATCTAAATGGTCAACTACAGCGGAATCAGTGGAGACATAATGTTGCTGCGCCAGCATCACAGCAAAATAACTCATTAACGTAGTTTTACCCGAACCGGGCGCACCTAACAGCACAACTTTTTTCTGACGTATAGACTCCAGTCCTCCACCGAACAATTGTTGTGCATTAAACCGTCTACCTACACGGTTTTCTAACTCCACTCGTTTTCCTTGTTCGCGGAGCAAATCCAGTTGACGATTCTCAAATGAGCCATGTCCTGAGAAATAGAAACTATCCCATTTTTGCCGTTCTTCCACGACATCGGGCATAACGAAAATTTGGGCAAGATGTTCAGATTTTTCTATCTCTTGTCCAGCAACGGAAATCCCGGCAAACTTAACATCATCAAACCAATTGATCAATTGCTCACAATAATCAGCTTTCGCTACCTGAAATCTTAAATACTCCGTCGTTCGCTGAAAATAAGTGCGAACAAATACCTCCATCCACGGCTGAACCAGAGATTCGTTAATCTGGTTCATCTTAGAATCCTGTTTTGCCGCTTGTTTAAAGGCAGCGACTAAATAATCAACATCTGGCGTTCCTTGATTATTCAGGGGTTTCTGTAACTCGGCTAATCCCGCCCCCTTAAAAAATTTGGTTAAAAACTGACCGATAAAAGCGGGGGGACAGCTATAGAATAATAATAGTCGGTGTTGTTCCTGTGCTGTTTTCGTCGCCGCGTTTAAGGCTTTGTCTAAATCTTGAGGATTGAGTTTACTGCGAACTCCAGTGAGTAATGTTTCGGCAATCTTTAAGGTGGCAAATTCGCCTAACCATCCACCAAGCATGATTGATACGGGTTCCATCTCTGATTTGAGCAATCACCTTTAGTTGCTATTATGGCTTACTGGATTAGGGGTAGGGGTTGGAAAACTGGGTTGGGAAACTGGGTTTGGGAACCAAACCCCTACATGGGAACTAAATTCTAGGTTTGGGAACTGGGTTTGGAAACCAAACCCCTACCTGCCGACCCATGCTAAAATGTAAAGCAATGTAAATGTATTGTCTTTTACCAGACACCATCGCAGTAGACTTGAGAATGAAACTGCTAACTCCATCAAAAGTAATGGAGTCGAAGAGGAAGGCTATGGGGATCGCCACAATTAACCCAGCAACGGGAGAAACGCTCAAAACCTTTGAGCCACTAGATCATGAGTCGATAGAAGCCAAACTCAGCCTGGGACAACAGGTGTTTGAGTCGTACCGGAAGACGCCAATGGCGCAACGGGCAAATTGGCTGAATGCGGCGGCGGATATTCTGGAACGGGATAAGATCAAGTTTGGTCAACTGATGACCTTGGAAATGGGCAAACCGATCAAAAGTGCGATCGCGGAGGTGCAGAAATGTGCCTGGGTTTGCCGTTACTACGCTGAAAACGCGGCGACGTTTTTGGCAGATCATCACATTGACACGGATGCCAGCCAGAGTTTTGTCCGCTATCAGCCCTTAGGGATTATTCTAGCGGTCATGCCGTGGAATTTTCCGTTCTGGCAAGTGTTTCGGTTTGCTGCACCCGCGTTAATGGCGGGAAATGTCGGTATCCTGAAACACGCCTCGAATGTGCCGCAATGCGCCTTGGCAATTGAGGACATTATCAAGGAAGCAGGGTTTCCGGAAGGGGCATTCCAAACCTTATTAATTGGGGCGTCTCAAGTCGAAGCCATTGTCAGTGACTCCCGGATTAAAGCCGCTACCCTAACCGGAAGCGAACCCGCAGGCGCGTCTTTAGCCGCTACTGCTGGGAAACACCTGAAGAAAACTGTGCTGGAACTCGGTGGAAGTGATCCATTTATTGTCCTAGAAAGCGCCGACTTAGACGCTGCTGTTACCACCGCTGTTACCGCCCGGATGCTGAATAATGGTCAATCCTGCATCGCCGCTAAACGCTTCATTGTAGCCGATGCGATCGCGGATGAGTTTGAAAACCGTTTGATTGAAAAATTTAAAGCCCTGAATGTGGGTGATCCAATGGAGGAAACCACCAATATTGGTCCGTTGGCAACGCCTAGCATCCTCCAAGAGTTAGATCAACTGGTGCAAGCTTGTATCGCCAAAGGCGCTAAGGTTATGATTGGGGGCAAACCCTTAGATCGTCCGGGTAATTTTTACCCCCCCACCATCTTGGCGAACTTTCCTCCAGGAACCCCCGCTGACAACGAAGAATTTTTCGGACCGGTGGCGTTATTGTTTAGAATTCCTGACATTAACGCGGCAATTGCTAAAGCCAATGCGATTCCGTTTGGTTTAGGGGCGAGTGCGTGGACAACGGACGAAACCCAAGCCCAACGACTCATTGACGAGATTGAAGCTGGCGCTGTCTTTATCAACGGATTAGTTAAATCTGATCCCCGTCTACCCTTTGGCGGGATTAAGCGCTCCGGCTATGGACGAGAATTAGGAGTACAAGGAATTCACGAATTTGTCAACATTAAAACCGTTTGGGTGAAATAGTTAAGAACTATGGACGGAACACGACCGTAAAGGCTATTGTTAAAAAAACCGAATTTTAACAATAGGATTTTGATCCTTAGCTTTGAATTTTTACCGGGGATAGCTAACAGCCAGTCCTAGCTTTAGCCCCCTCTAACTTGTCCTGCTTAAATGACAGCAGGCACGAATTGCGACGAAATAGGACATCGCGCTAACCATCAAACGATAACCAAAGAAAATTAAGGGGAAAATTGAGATGGGCGAAATGAATACAGCCGACATGCTAGTCAGATGCCTGGAAAATGAAGGCGTCGAATATGTGTTTGGATTGCCGGGAGAAGAGAACTTGCATGTGTTAGAAGCACTCAAGCACTCCTCCATTCAATTCATCACCACCCGCCATGAACAAGGGGCAGCGTTTATGGCGGATTTGTATGGACGATTAACTGGAAAGGCGGGCGTCTGCCTTTCCACATTAGGACCAGGGGCAACGAACTTAATGACGGGAGTCGCTGACGCTAACCTAGATGGTGCGCCAGTGGTCGCGATTACGGGACAGGTGGGAACCGATCGCATGCATATCGAATCTCACCAATACTTAGACTTGGTGGCAATGTTTGCCCCCGTAACCAAGTGGAACACGCAAATTGTCCGTCCCAGCAATACCTCGGAAATTGTCCGTAAAGCCTTTAAACTGGCGCAAAGTGAGAAACCCGGTGCAGTTCATATTGATCTGCCGGAAAATATCGCCGCCATGCCTGTTTCAGGGGAACCCCTGAATAAAGATGAACGGGAAAAAACCTATGCCTCATTCCGGAGTATTGGCAAGGCTGCCGTTGCCATTTCCAAGGCAAAGAATCCCTTAATCTTAGTCGGAAATGGGGCAATTCGCGCCCATGCTGCTGAAGCCCTGACCGAGTTTGCCACCCGGATGAATATCCCGGTGATCAACAGTTTTATGGGCAAAGGCGTGATTCCTTATACCCATCCCCTAGCCCTATGGACTATGGGATTACAACAGCGTGATCACGTTAGCTGTGCCTTTGATCAAACGGACTTAGTGATTGCGGTGGGTTACGATTTAATCGAATATTCACCGAAGAAATGGAATCCAGAGGGCAAGATTCCGATTATTCACATCGGTGCTGCCCATGCTGAAATTGATAGCAGCTATATTCCTTTGGTGGAAGTGGTTGGGGATATTTCCGATTCGCTGAATGAAATCATGAAACAAGGCGATCGGGAAGGCAAGGCGACACCCCATGCGGTGGAATTGCGTTCCGATATTCGGGCGGATTATGAACAATATGCCAATGATGAGGCGTTTCCAGTTAAGCCGCAAAAACTCATCTATGACTTACGTCAGGTGATGGGACCTGAAGATATTGTTATTTCCGATGTTGGTGCCCATAAAATGTGGATGGCACGCCATTACCACTGCGATCGCCCCAACACCTGTATTATCTCCAATGGATTTGCGGCGATGGGGATTGCCATGCCGGGAGCGATCGCGGCAAAATTAGTTCATCCTGATCGGAATGTCGTCGCGGTGACGGGTGATGGCGGTTTTATGATGAATTGTCAGGAACTAGAAACCGCCCTGCGAGTCGGCACAAACTTTGTCACTTTAATTTTTAATGATGGTGGCTATGGGTTGATTGAGTGGAAACAACACAATCAATTTGGCGATTCGACGTTTATTAAATTTGGCAATCCTGATTTTGTCAAGTTTGCCGAAAGTATGGGGTTAAAAGGCTATCGGGTGAATTCAGTGGCGGAATTTATTCCCACGCTGCAAGAAGCCTTAAAACAAGATGTGCCGACGGTGATTGATTGCCCTGTAGACTACGGCGAAAATCTCCGCTTTAGTCAAAAAGCTGGGGATTTGAGTTGTAAGATGTAGGTCTTAGAACTGGCGTTTCTTTGACAAGAGTAGTGCTAACTGTAGGGGCAATTCATGAATTGCCCCTCGCTACTATCTGGCTTTTCACGCCATCTAGACAAATCGATATCAAACCTAACACTAATGACACTGAAATAAGCATTAGGGAATTGCCGAAACCTTTGATATACCGTAGGGTGGGCATTGCCCACCAGCATACCAGTCAATGACATTCAACCTAACCCCCCAGCCCCCTCTCGTCCCTCTCGTTCCCCCTTTTAGATCCCCCTTCCGTCCCCCTTCAAAAGGGGGAGACCAGATGTTGTTTCGCTTTTGGTTCCATGGGGGAGACCAGATGTTGCTTCGCTTTTTGTTCCATGGGAGAATTCAAAGCCTCTCTCCTTGCAGGAGAGAGGTTTGGAGAGAGGTTTTCCAGATCCCCTATGCACTCAACTCTCCACAATCCACTCTACGCGATGAGCTTCAGTAATATCTGGAACCTCTACGCGATCGCGCATCCGTTGCATCACTGTTTCCGGCACTTTGGCAGCGCGAGAACGATTGCGCCGCAGTAATTCTTCCCAAGCGACTTCTAGGTAGACAATGCGAATTCGTCCATGGTAGGCAGAAAATAGATTAATTAAGGACGAACGCAGTTGGCGAGAGAGATTTGTCGCATTCCAAACAAAGGATTTTTCGGCTCTCATGTAGTCTTTCGCGATCGCTCTTGCTCGTTCTGCTACAGCACCTTGGTTATCTGTAGGAGAGATGTTCATCGCTTGTCGCAGTTCATCTAGGGAGATGACAGTCCAATCGGGAAGGTTCTCCTGAATCCAAGAGTCTTTACCAGCACCCGGTAAACCTGACATCAGGACAACCTCGAAGCGAGTGTCATCAAAAGCAGCATAGTTAGGATCGCGATCGTCTTTTTGGAAATAGACAAATCGACTATGATCTGAGGGGAATGGTCGGAGATAAACTAAGCAAGTATTCTCTTGACAATATTCCCGAAAGAACTCAACCCGCTCCAGCAGTTCTAGCGGGTCGTCACACAGGCGACCCCGAATATCCGCTTCTGCCAGCAGTGCCAGCAGGTCGCAGCGAATCACTTGACTGGCTTTAATCACAGCGCGTTGGGGGTTGGGTTTGTCCCAAAACCAGAGGGGAAGACTACCATGCTGCACCAGCGAGACAATCGCCTCCCGTTGATGAAAGGGTACGTTGAGCGACCAGAGGATTTGCCGCGCCATTTTTGCCCCTTGGCGGACATGACCCTTAGACGTGATCCTGCCATCGGCTTCAATTTCAGTCGCAGCAGGTTTTGCCACATCATGGAGTAAGGCAGCCGCAAATAGACGCGATCGCTCGATGGCTGGTAACTCCCGCCAAGCGGGTAATCCAATTAACGCCTCACAAACCAAGCGAGTATGGGTGAGAACATCCCCTTCCGCATGGTAGCGGGGGTCTTGGGGGCAATCCTGAAGCGATTGAAGCCAGTCAAACTCAGCCTGAAGCGATGCCCAATCTAGCGTCCAGTCTGGAGGCGTGGGACACCAGGGAAATGACCAGGATAGGGATTGAGAAATAGAAGAAGTCATATAACACTACATCTTAAGGTGAATGCCACTGACTTTAGAGTTTGTAGTAAGCGCTTCAGCGCTTCTGGCACTAAAGTGCCTACTACGAACCCAGCTTAAGTCAGTGCCATTTGTCTTAAGGTTAGGACACATCTTTAGCCGGAAACCCAATCACAGCTTACTGTTGCCTGTTGCCTATTGCCTGTTCCCTAGCGCGTAGCGCTATAACTGAAATAAATCAACACCAGGACGTAGGAGATTGGGGACGATGGGGCGGTTGAGCCAATGACTATCCGATTGCAGGATGGTGGTTGAAAAACTAGGACGGACGTACTTGTAACGAGCAGTTACAACTGTTTCCTCTTCGACCTTAATATACAACCCTTCCATTAGGGGACTGGGGTCAGTTTGTTTGAGACTTCGCTCCACATCCAATCCCCGTTCCTCACAGGCTTGGCGGAAGCGTTCTAAATGTCCTGACTCAATAAAATTCGAGTGACCCAGCAATCCCATTAGCTGCTTGTGGGACGTTAATACACCGGAAAACAGGACGGGTACGGAAACCAGGGGTAATCCGGCGAGTAACTCCTTGCGCCGTTGGGTACTGAGAAACTGCTGCTGTTCAATATCTAGCACATCAAATTCTAAGAAATAATGGGGTAAGGCGTCGTAAAAGACGGTGTGTTTGGCATAGAGCCATTCGCCATAGAGGATATAGCGATCGCCCAGCACTTCCCAAAACGTTCCCGTATGACTGTACGCCCATTGTTTGAACAAGTTAAAGTGCTTTTCTCGCTCTCCTCCAGTTAAATAATGTCCCCGGCTTTGCAACAGCATTTGCCCATCAGGAGTAAAACGGATGGCAGCATTGGCTCCATCTACTTTTTCTTCGACCACTATATATTGAGAGGTGATGGAGCTGAAAGGCACGTTATCCAAATCTTCATCCCCCGGTTGGAGCCGTGAACCTTGGATATGAGGAGTGCGAGGGTATTTGTACATCAAATAACAGAAGCGTGAACTACTCCAGGTTTAGCGTAGCGGAACCTAGAGCTTCTGGCTTCACGAGGGAATGTTTCAAGACGGACTTATACCCAACTTTTGATATTACCTGCTAGCCTTCAACACCTGTTCAGCCGTTAGTTTTAAATCTGGGAAGGTTGGAGAGACAATAGTCTGATTGCCCCGAAACGGCTGAATTTCATACTCCCCATCCACTAATCTACAGACAGAGAGAGTGGGTTGTTTAGGCTTTCCAATATGTCGAGTACCACCTAATCCTGCATAGTCTGCTATCCAATATTCGGAAATGCCCAAAACTGCGTAGTCTTCGACCTTACGGGCATAATCATTTTGCCAGTTGCTACTAACCACTTCTGCCACAAATTTAATCGAAGTGCCTAGCGTTAGGATTGATTGCTCAGACCAAAGCGGTTCTTTGACGAGTTCATCTCGATCAACAACTGCAACGTCAGGTCGAAATGCTGTCATACCAACGTTAGAAGGGCGCAATAGTCCCCGCTGGAAAACAAACCAAGGTAAGCCTATTGCGTCAATTTGGACACAGATCTTTGCGCTAATGAAAGCTACAACTTCTTCATGTAAACCTGTTGGTTCCAAATCGAACACCTCTCCATCGATCAGTTCGTAGCGGTTATCGCCACCATGACGAGCGAGAAACTCGTCAAAGCTAAGTGGCTTCTGTTGAATTGCTTGCTCGACTGCAATAATCATAGGTCAACTGAGTCCAATTAATGCCTCAAGTCTACCAAATCGGCTATGTGATACATAGGACGAATCAAACCTCTGATTGCTTTGCCCCAGAATATTGATGTTCCAGTATGAACGAATGGTATGGCGGTAGTTAGATAGTTGTTTGCCCTGAGATCGCAGTTCTATGAGTCGAGCGTTGGATTGAGCATGGTCGCAGAATGCGAGAGGAACAAAAACACAATCCTCCTCCTGTTTCTGAAAAACTGCGGAAACTGAGAGCAGAAAGAGAAGCAATGAGGAAAGCAAGTGGCACTGAAGTATCTTTTAGATGAGAACGTCGATCGAGTTTATCAAACTCAACTTTTGCGGCAATATCCTGAATTAGTTGTTCTTATGGTAGGAGAGCCTGGTAATCCTCCGGTTAAATAATGTCCCCGGCTTTGCAACAGCATTTGCCCATCCCGACTAAAACTTATGGCAGCATAGCTGCTCCTACAACAACCGACTACGCCATTTCTTCGGGTCTTGAGAGCAGTGGAAAACGGCATAAACTATAACTGTGATGTCTGAATGTTCATAAAAAACAACATAGGGAAAGCGCCGAACAACAGCCCTTCGATAGCTTTCATGCACCACCTGATACATTTCCGGATTGCGCCGGATAAACTGAATGCAAGCATCGACACAACGAAGAAACTCTTCACCCAAACCAAATTCTTGTTCTTCATACTAAACATAATATTGAGCTACATCCAGTTCCGCCTCTGGCAGAATGATCAGATTCCTAAGCACCATACTGTCCGTTGCAAATTCGCTCCTTAGCTGCTTCCCATGAACTACCTGAGCCAGGATTCTGCAAATAGGTAGCCTTTCTCTTGGCTAGCTCTTCTTTTTGCCAATCAAGCACAGGAATTTGCTCTGGAATTTGGGCAATGCTGTCCCATAAATCTTCCAGCAATTGTAGTTTTTCCGAAAGGGTTAACTCAAACATTTGAGTGAACTCTGTGTTCATACTGACCTTACCATCGCAATTGGTGTCTTGCTTCAAGTTTATCACCAATAACGATATTGTTTCCTCCTCTGCTATTCAGCCTGCTGGATCTACCGCAGCTAAACAAACTTGATAGGCTCTATTGAGGTTATCTCCCAGGTTTAATACCGAGTTGCGTTCTATCATATCATTCTGAGCGAAGCGAAGAATCTGGATAGATGCTTCGCTACTGTTCCTTCGCTTCGTTCAGGACTTCGCTCAGCATGACAAATTCTACATTAGACTGCAACTTCTTATAAGACTGATGGTCGCTACGCGAACCGCCTTCGGCATCGCCAACGCTATCCTAGTATTATCCCCGATGAATCTATAAGCCTGGAAAAATGCAATTAGAAGATTATTTTGATTTCCTCAGTCCTGATGACATTCGGATAAAAGGCACAAGAATAGGGATTGAAACTGTTTTATACGATTTCATTCATCGGTGTCGCACTCCAGAGGAAATTGCCCAGAGTTATCTAACCCTAGATTTAGAACCAGTCTACGCTACGATTCTATACTATCTGCACAACAAAGAAGCAGTCAGTACCTACCTCGCTAATTGGATTGAGCATGGTCGCAGGATGCGAGAGGAACAAAAACACAATCCTCCACCTGTTTCTGAAAAACTGCGGAAACTGAGAGCAGAAAGAGAAGCAATGAGGAAAGCAAGTGGCACTGAAGTATCTTTTAGATGAGAATGTCGATCGAGTTTATCAAGATCGCCCAGCACTTCCCAAAAGGTTCCAGTATGGCTGTACGCCCATTGTTTGAAAAAGTTACAGTTTAGCCTGCCGTCTATAACAGCATATGGTTAGGCATTACTTCAATCTAACTGTGCCTCTACCTTTTCCATTAGGCTTCCTAAAAAATTGTTTACTCCATTCAAATAACGCTGCATATCTAACGGAACCTCCATCAGCTTTTCTCCCTTGTAGGGGGCGAAGTATGGAAATCCCTCCAACTTCTTTCCAACTGTTGGATTATGTTTAATGGCATTATTAACCACTCTGCATTCATTAGCATCCTGAAAGCTGTCACACGTAGAGAGGACAACACCCATGCTTGTATACTTCTTCTTAAAGTCATCCCATCCAGAGGGTGAAGAGACCGTGTCGGCATCAACGCTGGTTGTAACAGCAATATATGTTCTGTATATCTTCCCTAGAAATTGCTCTGCAAGCGCCCATAAACCTACAACGCACATCTGATCAATAAAACCAATCACACGCTTATTTTCTTGATCCTTAGCAATAATTGAATCTAAAATTCTTGTTTTCTGTAGTTCTTTGTAATACTCTTCTTCCGACAAATCAAGCGTTGAGCTTAATGTAAGTT
Organism: Coleofasciculus sp. C1-SOL-03; assembly: GCF_040220555.1. Lineage (NCBI taxonomy): Bacteria > Bacillati > Cyanobacteriota > Cyanophyceae > Coleofasciculales > Coleofasciculaceae > Coleofasciculus > Coleofasciculus sp. C1-SOL-03. The sequence goes on along the minus strand of NZ_JAVJUO010000210.1, from coordinate 34,614 downwards.
CTCCCTTATTTTCCTGAGTAAAGCGAGTCAATCCTTCCTCAATATGCACTATTTCTTTGTACACAATTTGGTGCATACGGCAGAAATCAAAGAGCAACCACTGTAACTCAGAATACATTATTCCTAGATGACCTACAACCCAATAAGCATTGGGACTACCTGGGATTGCAGATGGATACTGAAAAGTTGAGTAGATTGGCTTTCTAGTCACAGAGTTAACAAGCAAACAGTTAACCTAAGTCTACCATCCTAACCCAGAGATGAGGCGGGCTAACGGTTCGGGTTAGCGCTTGCTGGGGTCTTTTTATCCTACCCAAGCAGCTTTGGTCAATCCGCTGCGGCTTTGCTGCTTGCTGGAAGCTCCGCCTTGGTATGTTCCGCGAAGGCGAAGCATTGGAACGAGTGCGATCGCCCCTTGCTGTAGGTTGGGTTGAGTCTGTCAAGTCCTTGCTTGTAAATCAGTAGGTAACGTGAAACCAAACATGACTCGATTGGGCGATCACACTCTTGTTTGAGGTGAAGAAGCAGTGATGAGTGTCGGGTTTCATCCTTCAACCCAGCCTAAAAGAACGGGCGATCGCATATTGGCTGCATGGGCATTATTCAAGCAGCACCATACTCTGTGTACTGCCGTTTGTAAGGAGGCTGTAAACCCAACACAATATCTTCTCTCTTGACACCCATTTCAACCAAATCCTCAGCCGGATTCTGATCGGTCAGATTCTGCTGAAGCCAAATTTTTCCGTCTTTGATATCAAAATGGACAATACAACGATAAACTCGGTTAAGCTGTTGCCATCCCACGTTCATCCTTTGATAATGATCCCGCTCCGTGTCCAAGATAAGTTGCACTTCGACTTCATCATCCGAAACATCATCCTTGGCGTACTGGCTTAGTAACGTTTGAACGTACTCCCGATATTGAGCTACCTTGTCCATCGAACTATCACCTCATTAACTGGATCATACACAATTATCAAGACCTGATACCGTTGTACCGCAAATTGAGTGAATTCGTATTGAAAAAACGTTTGGAAAACATCAACTGGAACAGAGTTGCTTTCAAGATTGAAGCCAACTTCGCAAGATATTAATGACCACTGGAGTAAAAGGTTCCATCTGACCCTGTTGGGGTTGTGATAGGTCACTGATTAACATCTCTAACAGTTCTTCATCCTCTAAGCCTTCATCGGGGTCTATACCATTTGTCCATAATAAGGCATTAGACAATTGCTTGCGTTTTTCGATCAAGGCACGGTTATTTTTTTCATGATCCCCCAAGTTTAAGACTTGAATCGTGACGATTGCCCGCTCGCTTAACCCTTCTACCCGACCACTAATTTTAAAGCGAAGTTCTGTTTCACATTCCGTCATCAGGGGAGTTAGGGGTAGGTGTTGGGATTTATGAGCATCACCGCATTGATTAGAGGTATTACAACTGGCGACAATATTTGAAAAGTCAAGTGTGCGTCTAGGATTCAATTTTTGAGATTCTATATGCTCATTGTGGCAAGCATCAATGTCTTGGATGCGCTGGCAGCAATAGGCACAAAGGTAGAATTGTTCGGCTAGAGCATATTGCCGAATAGTTCGGCGAATATCTTCAGTTAACTGGTTGTAGCGTCCGTGAGAATTTGCTCGTTTCCAAACTGTCAAACTGGAGGGCTCAGTCCCTTTACGAATGGTTCGCATGACGCAATTCTTGTTTACGGAGCAGTAATTTGGCTTTGACCAATTCCAGATGATTGGCGGGTAGTTCCTCAGTTAATTTGGCAAGGAGTTGTTGAGCCTCGGTTAGCTTTGAATCTTGTATAGCATCCAGCAGATCATTCAGTTCAGCATCGATTTCCTGATTACGGATGCTGGTATCCATAACATCTAATAAGACAGTATTAGCATCTTGCCCATACTGAGAAGGCAATTGTCGCAATTCACCATTGGTTAAAGTGTAAACCAAAACATTTTTACAGTCACTGATCACCAGAGGTGAATGAGTAGTCAGCACAAACTGACAATTTGGGAACGTTGCGATTAGGCGATCGCACAGGCTGCGTTGCCAAGAGGGATGCAGGTGCAAATCGACTTCATCAATCAAGACGATACCGTCACCTGCCAGAGGATTCTCCAGAGCAGGGTTCAGCATGGCTAAACGGCGAGCAATATCACCAACCAGAGCCATGAGAGATTTTTCGCCTTGTGAAAGTTGGGCTACATTCAGGGTTTCACCGTTTTTATCAATCGCCATGTAGAGACGGGGTTTACGATGGACTCTCAGGTTGTCCATCTGGGGCATAAATCGGCGAATGGCGGTGCGAACTGCGGTTAATTGCCGATCTTTGGCTGAGGCATTGAGTTCGTTTAATCGTTGCCATGCGTCTGGATTGGTTTCCAATAGTGGTTTCAGTTGGTTCAGAAAATCTTCTGGCATTCCTGATTCATTTTCGGTATCTTCTCGTTCCCGAAACCACTCAAAAAAGCGGCGAAAGTCAACCCCCTGACTTAAAGAGTTATCATAACCATCGAGTTGCCAGAATGTATGTTTAGTCCTGATTTTTAGGGGAATATCGAGTACGACGCGCTCGACAGGATAAAACGCAATGATGGGCAGGCTAGTTTTGTGATCACGGGTAAGGGCATCACGATAACGATTGGCTAAACGGGTGCAGTCGTTGAGATGGCTAGTGTACCGGGCTTTACGTCCTGTTCTGTTTTTTGCTAAAGTCCACTTGAAGTGATGCTGGATCTCGTTTTGATCAGGATTGTCTGATACCCCAGAAGCATCACAAATGTCTATTTCAATACTGGCGGCGTTGGCGGTGTTAAGTATGGCATCTTCAGGGATAGGGTTACCACTACCCTTTTCTGTACGTAAACGAGCCGTAAACCAACTCAGGGAGGTTGCTAAGGCTTTCAGCACAGAGGTTTTACCCGCGCCGTTATTACCCACAAAGACAGTGATGTTGCTGGGATTTTGCTCGGTGGGTGCTAAAGGAATTTCCAGGTTTTCAAATAGCCCAATGTTATTTAAGATAACCCGTTGAATTTCCATAACGGTAACGTTCAAACCTGAGAGGTTTCCGACATTGACAACAGTACCTCAAACGGCACTTGAAGGCACTTACCCCTATTATGCTCTCAAAACAGTTGCACCTAGCCAGTTTCATCCCAGTCTCATGACTCGATTGGGCGATCGCACTCTTGTTTGAGGTGGAGAAGCCGTGATGAGTGTTGGGTTTCATCCTTCAACCCAACCTACCAAATCGGGCGATCGCATACGCTCTGCACCCAGATCAACCCGACAGTTGACATTACCAAACTTAAACCTGAGCGCGTCATCAGTTATCACCCACTGCTCTTTTTGCAGCGCTCGTTTAATCTCTCAGACTGGAAGACAGGTTTTTATGCAAAAATACCGCTAGTTGTTGCAAAAGTTTACAGGCTGGTGAGTGTGTAGCACGGACGTGAAACTCACTCGTGGCAAACAGTGAAAAGTTTACCTTATCTACGGGCGCTGTCAACGTAAGGAGTGTGTACAGCAGTAATGGAATCAAACGTTTTAACCGCAATTTTTCTCCCTTTAGCCCTATTTATCATCATGCTGGGCATGGGATTAGGGTTGACTGTCAGTGATTTTAAGCGGGTATTAGTTGAACCCAAAGCCGCAATTCTCGGACTCATTGCTCAGCTTATCATGCTGCCCGTAGTCGGCTTTTTACTGGCTAGCCTTTTCCCGCTTTCTCCAGAATTGGCGGTTGGCGTGATGGTTTTAGCGGCTTGCCCTGGCGGACCCACATCCAACCTAGTCACCTACTTAGTACAGGGTAACGTTGCCCTATCGATTACGCTGACGGCAATTAGCAGCGTGATTACAGTATTTACAATTCCTTTGGTCGTTAACCTAGCGATGCAGCATTTTCTGGGGGAGGCTACTATCCTACAGCTACCCTTCTTGACCACAGTCATTCAAATTGCTGTCATTACCCTGATTCCAGTGACATTAGGCATGGTAATTCACCACTATGCTCCTCGTTTTGCCGCACAGGTGGAAACATGGGTTAAGTGGCTCTCTCTATTCTTTTTAGCCCTAATTATCGTGGGTTTGTTGGCAGCAGAACGCGCTAATGTTGCCAGCTTCTTCTTGAAAGTGGGCTGGGTTACCCTCGCTTTGAATGTGAGTACAATGCTACTGGGGTTTACACTCGCCACCTTGGCTAAGTTAGATATCCGCAGCGCCAAAGCCATTACGGTAGAAGTCGGCATTCAAAACGGTACTTTAGCCATTACCATTGCCAGCGCACCAACTTTCTTAAACACGCCAAGCATAGCCATTCCAGCCGCCATCTATAGCTTAATCATGTTCGCAACAAGTGCCGTCTTTGCTGGGTTAGCGCGACGTTGACAAGCATCTTTCACGCCTGCGACACCACCTCAAACAAGTTATCTAAAGTCATCTAGAACCTGGGCTTGATTTTGCAAGCTATCATGTTGTTCAGCGAGGCAGAAGTTATCGAAGTTATGGCTGAGGTGGAGAAGCCGTGATGAGTGTTGGGTTTCATCCCGCAACCTGACTGACAAGATCGGGCGATCGCATATTGGTTGCATGGGCATTGTTCAACTGCGACGTGATTATCTCAAGCAGTCAAGACCTGATACCGTTGTACCGCAGTTTGAGTAAATTCGTATTGAAAAAACGTTTGGTAAACATCAACTGGAACTGCTACAAACCGTTACGTTAGGTATAACAAGAAGGAATATCAAACCGTGTCTATCTGGATTATTCGTCATGCTGAAAGTTGCTCTAATGCTGGGTTGCCAACCATCGGGTCCCATGACAATGGCTTGAGTGAATTGGGCTACCGACAATCAAAATGTATTCCAACCACCGTTAAACAGTCTCCAGACTTGATTGTGACTTCACCTTATCTCAGAACGCAACTCACGGCTCAACCATTGATTGAACAATTTCCACATACACCCATTGAGGTTTGGCAAATTCAGGAATTTACCTATCTCAGCCTACCGCTCGACCAACCAACCACACCTTTGATTCGCAAACCTCTGAGCAAAGCTTACTGGGATCGCTGCGACCCTGAATATGTCGATGGAGCCAACGCTGAGTCGCTTGTTCAACTGATGGAACGAGTCCGAACTGCTCTGAACCAGTTGCAACAACAATCCGGTTTTGTGGTTGTCTTTTCACATGGATTTTTTATCAAAGCGATGCTGTGGCAGATTTTGGCTTCCCCAACGGTAATTGATGCCGTTGCCATGCGTCGGCTTTTGGGATTTTCGCGAGGATTTCGAGTACCGAATGCGTCAATTTTGCAGATGGAATTTGATTCAGGTGGGATACCTCACTGGAGTTCCTTAATCACCAATCATCTGCCACCGGAGCTAGAATCGGCAACACCCGATGCAACAGTGGCGAGTGATGCAGGCGATCAACCTTCATGACCTATCTTTTAGGGGGGAAAGTAACCTAATCTAATCAGTCCTTTCTTTTTATAGTTCATGCCACTACCGAGATCTTGAATAATCTCAAATTCCCATCCCTGTTTGGCACAGTAACTTTCTAAGACTAAAACTTGTCTATGCGAGATCGTCTTTTTGGTCGTGGCTAGATACTCTGGCATAACCAACGGTTAATTCGTTACCCGATTTATTGCCAATTAAGTCAGCAATATCGTATCGACGATGACCACCAGCCGTCCGAGAAGATCGAATGAGAGCCTGCTGCGGTTGGTTGGAAGGTCATGCGATCGGATTGGTCATCGCTCTGGAACAGCGACTCAATATATACGTTAGACCTTGGACGGGAATTCAGAAAGGGCAAAACAGAATTTCCGTGGTGCTGGGATTAAAGCTTTCCCAAGACTTTGACGATGTTGCAATTGAGCAGGTTGGTCGAGATTTTGTCCTTCAGTTCAATACTGATGCTGATGGCATTAGGTTGGAGTGCGTGGTGTGCGACATTGGTGTCAACTTAAGGTGAAAGCTCGGTTGAGCAAGGGTGTCGGGTGTCGGGTGTCGGGATGGAATTGTCTGTTGTCGGCTAAAAAACCTCATACCTACCACCATTCACCTCACCTATTCATCCACGTTTTTTCCAAACAGGAAACTTTAATACATAGTGAGCCAAAATTGCTCGCTTTCCCCCACACCCCACACCCCATACCCCACACCCAGTATCCTATCGTGGGTAATGTGGCTTAAGTTGACACCCATGGGTGTGCGATCGCTCCTCCAGAATCTTTTTTGAGGCAATTTCATGAATTGTCCCTACATCCATCTGTGATTGCCTCTAATTCCAGTTCGCATTGTCTAAACACATAATTCAGTGCTGCAAAAAGTTGTTCAAGATTATATATCGTATAGGCTACAAAATTCTTGGTAAAACGATTGTTTTGGAGTTTGCCAAACTGCCAAAGCTGACCATTAGATACGATTCCATATATCGTCTGCTGTTCAGATTGGTCATTCATTTTCTGAATCGCCACCATTTCAGCTAAACATTGACCCCATCCCTTAATAAAATCATCCCGTTTAGCTTCAACAGCCACAAAAAATGGCTAATCAAATATTTCTTTGCCCAGAGGCGATCGTTTGGCTATGATATAGTCAAATACACCTGATAATTTTTCATTATAAATCAGCGACTTGTGGCTCCACAAAGTAAACTTATCTCGATAAAGGCGATAAAGCTCTTTCAGAACTGGAAAAATAATCGTTTCACAAACAGCATAGTCTGACTCTTCAAAGGTTAATTCTCGCAGACAAAACTCTAAATCCTCTCTAAAGGATTCTCGAACAGCAATTTCAGTTTCGATAATATAGTTCGTTTCTGAGGAAGTAATTTCATACTCTTTTAAGACTTCGCCAATATTTTTGTAAGATTCAAAAGACACAATAACAGATTACCTCTTGGACGGTAAATTTACATTAAGTAGAATGTCACTGATTTAAACTGGGTTCGTAGTAGGCACTAAAGTGCCAGAAGCGCTAAAGCGCTTACTACAAACTCTAAAGTCAGTACCATTCACCTTAAGTAGAATGTCACTGATTTAATGTTGGTGGGTTGAGCGAAGTTGAAGTGGCTTATGCCTGAATCTCAAAATTATTCAGATAAGCAATCGGATCACTCGGATCAAATTGGCGTTGATCAATAAAAACGGTAGCAGGTTCGACTTTCATCGGATCACTGGGTATCTCAATTTTCAATGCCTCCGCCACCTCTGTATAAACGTCTAACGGATAAATTTCCTCCAGGATTTCATCAGCATCTTTGGGATAATCTTGTTGCTCAATTTGACCCCAACGAATCATCTGAGTCAGCAACCACATCCCATGAGAACGCCAGGGATAATTGACTGGATTCGGCTTTTCTGGATCATCGCTATTTTGACCATAAAACCGATAAAAATTAGGAATCGTTTCCAGCCGTTCCTGGTTGTCAAACCCACCATAACTATAGTTGCCTAATAAAGCAGGTTCGATATAGTCCTGTTCCGTATCCAGATATCTGCTTTGGGCAAGAATTTGGGCAACTTCGCGACGATTGTTGGCTTGCTCACAAAATTGACAGGCTTCGAGAATTGCCGCAACTAAAGCCCTAGCAGTTGTTGGATGTTCCTCCACCCAAGCTTGCATTGTGGCTAGCACATTTCCCGGATGTCCCGTCCAAATATTCTGAGAGATATTGCCGATAAATCCATTTCCCTGTAAAACTGTCTGTTGGTTCCAGGGTTCACTGCTGCTGTAAGCATCCATCACCCCGGCTTGAATTTTATAAATCATTTGGGAGGGGGCAATCTCCATAAATTCAACCTCACTTTCCGGATTAAGTCCCATCGCGGCTAACCAATAGCGGCTAATGTAATAATCCATGGAAGCATTCGACTCAGTAGCAAAAATAGGCGGTTCCTGGAATTTGCGAACATACTCGCGATAGGAATCAGCAAACTCCTGAAAGTTAAAATATTCAATCGCTGGTCGAATTCCCGCGTCCCAGGCTTTGGGAGATAAGGTAATGCTGCTGCCATGAAGATTGAGTACCATCAGGGCAATCATGGGGGCGGATTCTGAGCCTAATTGTGCCATCATTGGCATTCCATACAAGGCTTGAGCCGCATCTAACTGGTAGTCGAGTAAGCCATCCTGAATTTGCTGCCAATTGTCTTGCTTCCTCAGGCTAACATTCAGTCCATAGCGAGCAAAAAAGCCTAGTTCTTGGGCGATAACCAGGGGCGCACTTTCGGTAATCGGGATAATGCCGAGGTTTAGGTACGTTTTTTCGAGTTTGCCAAAGTCAACAGTTGAGGCGGATGAGGACTCAGCAGAGTTATTCTTTTGGGAGGTGGACAGATTCCCCGAGTTACAAGCAGCAAAGGCCAATCCTGTGCTTGCCAGACTGGTGTATTTGAGAAAATGGCGGCGCTTCATGTTCTTGTATCCTCACCCAATAAATTATAGATGCTGACTTGAATCTACCGCGTTAGGGGGACAAGGAGATGGGGGAGATGGGGAAGATGGGGGAGATGGGGGAGATAGGGGAGATGGGGGAGATAGGGAAGATGGGGAAGATGGGTTTGAATTTTTCTTTTATATCCTAACCTTAGTGCGTAGTGCTATACATGGAGCATCTTGCTCGCTACTAATACCCAATTTAAGTAGGTTGGTGGAAATAAACTTAACTAGATTAAGTTATGTAAACAAGCCTCAAACCCTTACTGTTCCCTGTTCCCTGTTCCCTGTTCCCTAATCTCCACCGCTAACTTTAATTGTGTCCACCTACTTAGATGCATGACAGCTTATCCGAACAATCAGGTATCGACTACCGTTTTACTAATCGGTTGACCTGTCCAAACGATAACCGATAAAAGTTGGCTGCGTGGTTCAGCCTTAAAGCCCCCAACCACGGGTTTAATTTCCAGGAAAAATATTTCCCAGCAGGCGGGTTCCATAACCCATTGTACCGGGGTGTTTGGCAAATGTGTGCCGAATCGTTGGACTGATGATCCATAAATCGGGCGAATCGTTGAAGGACAAAACAATATATCAATAACATTAGGTTTAAATCCATATTTACCCGCAAAATAGGTAACATCTTCCCATTGATAAATTAACTTGTCGCTAGCTCCTAAATAGTCATCATTTTCTGAACAATTTGCTCCAAGTAACCAAACTAATCTAGAGCATATCACTTCTACACGCAGGCGATCGCTCCTAAGTAGGTTTACCTCTTCAGGTAGCAAGATGGCATCTGATTTAGGCGACCAAATCTGGACGGAGGTATTGCCATCAATGGATACCTCTCTCAAAGTTAGATGAGGAGGAGTTCCGGCAGGATACCCAGGCGCGATCGCCAGTTCCTCCGGAATGAATCGATTAATCATATTACTCACTGCAATATCTGCCACTCAATCGAGGAGTGCTATACTTTGCAGTTTCGTATATTTAGGCATAAAATTAGGATAATTTATGCATTTAACGAATCAAAATTATTTGATTTATGCATAAACTATCCTAAAATTGGCAATTATCCCAAAAACCGTCACGGTTTAGGTCAGTTCATCCACATCCCCAACCTGTTGTCTGCAAATGAAAACTATTCGGGTTGAATTTGTCTTGATCAAAGCCTGCGGCTTGAATCAATGCTTGAAAAATGGAAAAATGTCTCGAATCTGGGACAGAGAGTTCCGGATGCCATTGCAGCGCGATCGCAAAAGGATGCTGTTTATGTTCTAATGCTTCAATTAAGCCATCTTCGGCTTTAGCGACAATCTGCCAACCACAAGGTATTGTACGCACGGTTTGATGATGCCAAGAGACAACAGTAAGTTCCTCCTCTCCCATAATTCCAGACAGTTGGCTATCGGCATAAATCCGCACCGTATGCTGACTCGGTTTCAGCATTTCCTCGCGATGCAGGATATCTTCCCCAAATTCATCTGGCAAATGGGGGACTAAATCACCCCCACTCGCTACCATCAGCACTTCTAAGCCGCGACAAATCCCCAAAACAGGTTTTTGTTTCGCCAATGCTAGTTTCGCCAGTGCCAATTCAGCCTGATCTCGTTCCGGATCAGTGCCATAAATCGTCGGATGAGGGGAACCGTTGTAGAAATCGGGATCGATATCACCCCCCCCTGTAAAAATTAACCCATCCACCTGCTTCAGGATCACCGCAGGATCAGATTGAACAGGCGGAAGCAAAATGGGTATCCCTCCAGCAGACTGGACTGCCTGAGTATAACCCGCCGGGGAATAAAAATTTCCCGTTGGCTTGTAGTTATAGGTGGTAATTCCAATGATTGGCGGTGTCATCGGCTTTGGATTCATCAAGGAAAGCATCGATAAGGGTTTTCTGGTTTAGCCTATAGAATTTTTACGGAATAAATTGATAGAATCACTGCATTCTCAGCAATGAATTTCAGCTACAGGGAAGAAAAATGACCAAGGGAGAGCATCAACCCAAAACGGCTACACTGCTAATCTCCTGTCCTGATCAGCCGGGACTGGTTGCCAAGTTTGCCAATTTTATTTATGCTAACGGCGGCAATATCATTCATGCCGATCAGCACACTGACTTTGCCGCCGGGCTGTTTCTCACTCGTATCGAGTGGCAGTTAGACGATTTTAACCTATCACGGGAGTTGATTGACCCAGCATTTGCAGCAATTGCCCAACCTTTACAGGCAAAGTGGCAGCTTTATTTCTCCGATAGCGTGCCTCGGGTTTCCATTTGGGTGAGTCGGCAAGATCACTGTCTGTTCGATTTACTTTGGCGGCAAAAAGCCCAGGAGTTTGCGGCGGAAATCCCTTTGATTATTAGCAATCATCCCGATTTGCAAACGGTTAGCGAAGAGTTTGGCGCTGACTTTCACCACATTCCGATTACTCCAGACAATAAAGCTGAACAAGAAGCGAAACAGCTTGAATTGCTACGTCACTATACTATCGATCTGGTGGTTCTAGCTAAGTATATGCAAATCCTTAGCCCGGAATTTATGGCACAATTTCCTCACGTTATCAATATTCATCACTCTTTTTTACCCGCGTTTACGGGAGCAAAACCATACCATCGCGCCTATCAACGTGGGGTAAAAATTATTGGCGCAACGGCTCATTATGTTAACCCAGAATTGGATGCTGGTCCGATTGTTGAACAGGATGTCGTGCGAGTTAGTCATCGGGATAATGTAGCGGATTTGATTCGCAAGGGGAAAGATTTAGAACGGGTGGTATTAGCCAGGGCAGTACGCCTACATTTATGCCATCAGGTGTTAGTTTATGGAAATCGAACTGTGGTTTTTGCTTAAGCAAAATCTGTAGAGGGTATGGCTATGCCTATTTCTCTAAGTAGGTGGACTTTTATTAAAGTTAACGGTTGAGATTAGGAGGGAACAGTAAGGGTTTGAGGGGGGTTTACATCACTTAATATAGTGCTGTTTTCTTTTGTCCATCTAATGAGCATTAAGGGCGATTTCACGGAATTTTCTTTAGCTGAAATCATTAAATATTTACAGAGCAGTAAAAAAACAGGTTTGCTAACTTTGACCGACAAAACTAATCATTTTTTCTGGGTAAATAAAGGTTATTTAGTCGCGGCTAGTCACCGCACTGATGAATTAGGATTGTACTCTCTAATTTTAGAACTTTATTTGGTTAGAAAAAGAAGCCTTCAACGAGTCATAGATAGTGTATACAATGATTCTTTACCCTTGGTAATTTTCCTGCGCGAAAATGGATTTTTGTCGGTGAAAGAATCAAGAATATTGTTTAGGTTTTTAGGTTTCAGGTAATCCGCGAGTTGCATGTACTTGAAGATGAGGCGACAATTTGCTTCAGCTTCGACAAAGATGCCATAATTCCCAATATGGAGTTAACCGGATTAAAATTGCCATTGGATTATCTACTTTGTCCTAATCGATATCGGACAGAATCTATACGGAATTATATCTCAAGACAGCCGACTAAAAAAAAATCAGACCGATTGCCCATGACTAACATTTCCCTAGCTGGAGCCAGTTTAGCGAAATGTTCTGTTCTCGGCAATCGAGAGATTGCGTGATTGCTTAACCTGGACGTCTTGAAAGGTGGGATTGCGTTCTAGAATTGGCAAATCAAATTCTCTGGTGCTTCGTTCTTTTCCTGTGGCGCTAAAATCGATAGAGTGGTTTTGAGTCGTAAAATTTCCATACGGGATTAGACACAAAGGATAATCATGCGAATTTTAATCATGGGTGGTACTCGCTTCATCGGAGTCTACTTAACCAAAATCTTAGTTGAACAAGGACATGAGGTGGTACTGTTCAACCGAGGGAATAAACCCGCCCCTGTCGAAGGGGTACAACAGATTCATGGCGATCGCAAAGACGCCATCCAACTCAAGGAAAAGCTGTCAGGAGAAGCGTTTGATGCCATCTTTGATAATAACGGGCGGGAACTCAGTGACACTCAACCCCTAGTTGAAATATTTAAAGACAAAGTACAGCATTTTGTCTATATGAGTTCGGCGGGAGTCTATTTACAATCTGACCAAATGCCCCATGTAGAAGGCGATCCCGTTGATCCCAAAAGCCGTCACAAAGGAAAACATGAGACGGAAGCGTATCTAGACGCCCAAGGAATTCCCTTTACCGCGATTCGTCCAACCTATATCTATGGACCTCAAAACTACAATGATTTAGAAGCCTGGTTCTTCGACCGTATTGTTCGCGATCGCCCGATCCTAATTCCCAGTAGTGGTTTCTATATCACACAACTGGGACATTGTAAAGATTTAGCCCGTGCCATGTCTCTGGTACTGGGGAACCAGCACGCCATTGGACAAGTTTATAATGTATCCGGCGATCGCTATGTAACCTTTGACGGCTTGGCAAATGCCTGTATTGTCGCCACAGGTAAATCTCCGGAGGAGTTTGACCTCTTACATTACAATCCCAGAAAATTTGATTTGGGCAAGCGCAAAGCCTTCCCCCTGCGAACCCAACACTTTTTTGCCGATGTCCATAAAGCCAAGACTCAACTCAATTGGGAACCGGAATATGACTTGATATCGGGGCTGAAGGACTCATTCCAAAATGATTACGTAGCATCTGGGCGTCACGAAGCGAAGGTGGATTTCTCCTTAGATGACCAAATATTAGCCGCAAGTTGAGGCACAAGGTAAATTCCGCCAGAAACTAGGGTGAGGACAACCGATAACCAAAATAGAACCAGGGATGGCATTTCCCACACTGGCGGAAGTGGTGCAATTAATAGGGCAATTGCTGTAATTTGACTTACGGTTTTAAGTTTGCCCCAAATATTTGCGCCACTAATTTCCTGGGTCAAATTGGGGTTTACTCGCCAACCCGCGATCGCTAATTCCCGCCCTAAAATTAGAAACACGCCCCAAGCGGGAACTTGACCCAATTCGATTAAGGCTAAAAGGGGGGCTAAGACTAATAATTTATCCACTAACGGATCAAGAAATTTTCCCAAATCCGTAACTTGATCCAGTTTCCGCGCCAGATAACCATCTAACCAATCCGTACCTGCGGCGATGAGAAAGATTGCCAGACAAATCCAGCGCGTCTGATCCGTGGGATCATGCAGTCCGTATAGAATAAAGGGCAGTCCCAGTAATCGAGAAAATGTAATCCATGTGGGTAGTGTCATCAGATTTATGAATCAGGGCGGGTGCAAGTTGTTCCGTTATCGGTGGGCAGGGCGGGTTTTGTTTGGCTGTTATCGGTGGGCAGGGCGGGTTTTGTTTGGCTGTTATCGGTGAGGAGGGCGGGTTTTGTTTGGCTGTTATCGGTGAGGAGGGCGGGTTTTGTTTGGCTGTTAATGGTGAGGAGGGCGGGTTTTGTTGTTCCGTTATCGGTGAGGAGGGCGGGTTTTGTTGTTCCGTTAATGGTGAATAGCTGAATTTAGCCCCTAAACCCGCCCCTACGATTGTCCCTAAACCCGCCCCTACGATTGATTCCCTAAATCCGCCCCTACGATTGTTCCTAAACCCGCCCCTACAATTGTCCCTGAACATTATTTTTTTACTTTAATCGAGTTAGGATTAGAAAACTTTAATTGCTGGATGTTGTTTAAATATTAAGGATTGAAAAATGACAAAGAATTATTTTCGGCAACAGAAATTTAAACCGAGATACACGTCGATTTAATACGCTCCTTGTTTCTTCAGGACTACAGCGATAGTTTTCAGAATGAGCTGTAAGTCATAGATAAGAGACCACTTGCGCTGATACGCCAGATCCAGCGACACAATATCTTCAAAATCGATCACACTAGAGCGACCATGGACTTGCCATTCTCCAGTCATTCCCGGCTTAGTTCTCAATCGTTGCCAATGATGCGGCTTGTAGTGTTGTACTTCATTCAGGGTGGGCGGACGAGTCCCGACTAAGCTCATCTCGCCGTTAAGCACGTTCCAAAATTGAGGCAATTCATCCAAGCTGGTGCGCCGCAAAAACCGACCTACACGAGTGATGCGAGGGTCGTTGGTATTTTTAAAGATATGACCTTTTGCCTGATTTTGCACCAAATGTTGCCTGCGATCAGCATCTACAACCATTGAACGAAATTTTAAGATGCGAAAGGGTTTACCTCGCAGACCACAGCGAAGTTGACGGTAGAAGATCGGACCAGGATCGTCAATCTGGATGGCGATCACAATTGGTATGGCAAGAAAGGCAGTCAGGATCAAGCCAACCACGGCTCCCAAAATATCCATGAGACGTTTAATTTTACACATTGCAGACCGATGCGGCACACGTAACCGAGGGGAATGTGTGAGAACGAGGGACTCACCCGCCAAGGATGGGGAACAGTTGGATGTACTAAACACAGTTGAAACTCAGTTGTATTACAAGTTGTAAGTTTTTAGCCGATTATCATGCTCTATATTATTGAGAATTTGTCTAAAAAAACATAGTCCTTTGGATACACTTCATGAAGTCTTTACAATTATCGACCTTTTTTATGAAGATATTATAAAGATGATGAATTGGGATGAACAAAGTTTGCGTTACTTAACCATTTCTGCTTAAAACTGAATGTAATCTGTGATACATTTTCTGTGGCGTTAGCTTTAGGCATCTATCTAAAGAGGTAAGATCATCTTATATAGCTAGAGCGAGTCTAAATGATTTATGAACATGGATGGGACTGAAACGCTTAATCGGTAAGGGTTGCTATTTCACAACTGATTTAGACACACTATGGTAATGTAAGAATGTTAAAAAAAATTCCTGCTTATAGGGTCTACTTATAGTAATGCTAAAAATTAATAATTAAAGGCTCATCAAAGGTTTGAGACAGACTCGATCCCACAAGCTTAAGATATTGACGCAAACGTTCGTGTTGTGGGAAATTGGCACGATACAGCCGATCGCCTGTGGGCGAAAACAGGTTGACCTCAGCCAGATCAGCATCAGGAAAATCTGGGAGAGAAGCTGAAGAGAACCCCCGTAGGCGATCGCACTCAGGGATTAACCCTGACGGTAACTGACCGTGCAAAAACCCCAGTAACCGTTCATCACAGGCGACTGTATTGAGACCTTGACGTTCTAACCGTTGCCGAATCTCTGCCAGACTATAATCCCGAGTCGCTGATTCCTTCTCTGTTGAGGGAAATGCCTTCAGCAGTTCTGACAGCAGAAAGTAGTCACTATACTGTTGCTGGACACGATTAAAGACATGAGGATACAGGGAGAACCGGGCTAATCCGGTAGCGACCCACGTCTGGGGGCGTTCACTGTCTTGAATCAGTTTAGGGTTAGGCAATTTGTCCTGAAGCCACTGCTTAACTCGTTTGGACTTTACATTTCCTCCTGTGCAAATCGCTTGTCTGATCGCCTGTTGGGATTGTCCGGCTTGAATCAGCAGCTTGTTAACCTGTTGGTTGAGTTGTTCAATAAACGGTGTGATAATGGCACTATTAAACTCTTTTTGCTGCACCGTCCATTGATAGGTACCCAATTCCAGGGTAAATTCGGCTTTGTGTGACAAAATCAACTTCAAGTATTCCGCCGCTTTGAGTAGCGCCTGTCCTAAGGTCGAATGTTGTAACTCAAATAAAGCGCGATCGCGTCGTTTGGGGTCAGGTTGACCCGGTAAGGGTGGTTCTAAATCCTGGCTAAGATTCAGTTGGGCTAATTGCGCCTCAGACATCTGCGGGTAGATTAGCTGCCATATAATATCTTGATTAATCGCCTCACCTGCATAAGACCAACTTTGAAGATTAAAATCGGCGTAGGTTAATTGGCGGGGATTGTAAGGCAAATCCACTAATGCCAATTCCGTGGTGGTTGCGCCACTATCGATCACTAACGTCCAGCCCCGTCCAAGTGGAGTAGATTGAGGCGTCAAGGGGGGAGAGGCGGGTTCAGGTGTGGGAAAAGCGGCTAAGAGGGAGGCGATCGCATCTTCTAAGAAGACAATTTGTGGCGATTCCTTGACTAACTTGGCAGCCAATACTGCTTCTCGGACATTAATCTGGTAGGTATCGCCCCAATCGGCTGGATAACTGACAACGACACCTGCGAGTTGTGCTAAAGCGTCTGCTAGTACGTCTGATTCTAGACCCATCGCCCCTACTTGGAATGGCATCTTGGTGCGAATAGTCTCTGGGGTTAAAGTGGCTAACATTGCCTGTAAGGATCGCCGCACCCAATAGAGAGGAACCTGTCCATCGGGTAACACTAACATCGGTTCCCATTGACGACGTTCTGGGCAATAGTAAGGAATTGCCAACGGTAAATAGGGTTTAACCGTGGACACCGTTATTCCTGCTGCGTTTGCCAAGGTAGGACTGGCGCAGGTTTGTGTCGGTAGGCGAAACAGGCGATCGCCAGAATTGGGATTGGTGGTTGACGATTCCTGTTGCCAATATAAAGGGTAGTGCTGACCTGTGTTTTTGTTCAACACCACAGCCGACAGCCCGGTGGTGCTGAAGTCAATTCCCAGATACCAGAGAGTGTCACTGGTTTCCACCTCTAGTGAATTTGATGGTGATGGTCTTGACCTCTTCATAAAATCTTCACGACTGACTGCCAAAGGAGGGTGTATTTTTACTTATAGAGGACTTTAATTCCTTCAATAAGTTTTACTAATAATTTAGGATTAATTTTCCCATGGTTAGCGTCTATCATAAATTGATTCTCGGAGCTAGCACTACCGTCTTGGCAACAGTGACAAGTATTACTCCTGCCAATATTGCAGGTGCCGCCGCAATCTTCAGCGATTTTAACAGTTCACCTATTCTTGGCGGTGGAGAACAACAAGCTGGAGATGATTTTATCCTCAACGATGATTTCAATATCCAAGAAATCCGCTGGAGTGGCATATATTCTCCTGAGAGTACACCACCGATGAATGATAATTTTTCGCTGCGTATTTTCGAGTTTTCTGATGGTTCTCCTACAATTGAGCCTTTGTTGGATTTCAACAGGATCGATGTTACTCGTGTAAATAGCGGTAATATTCTCGGAATCAATACCTCCGGAGTCCGGCTGGAAATTTTCGATTATTCCGCCACTTTTGACATCTTGACACTAGAGGCTGGACAGTATCTATTATCTATTGTCAACGATACAGTTAACGAAGCTGACACATGGGGCTGGGTAGCGCCCCAATATGGTAATTCTTTCTTGCGTGGAGATGACAACATTAAATGGAATGAATTTAATTGGGAGTTTCAATTCACGATACATGGAGAACCCGAATCTAACGATGATGTCACCGCTGTTCCAGAACCTAGCTTGAGCCTGGGATTAAGCCTCTTGGGTCTATCTAGCTGGCTGGCGAAGAAAAAGTTAGTTTCAAATTGATCTCCAAAAAGCTACTGCTGATCCCTATTGTGTTCGCCATCCTCTAAAGACGTTTCTTGAGGTTGACTTACGGACTGTTGATCCGGAGTCACGGAGTCTTCCAAGACATATTCTTCTACCACATTGTCTGGCTCTAAGTCAATAGATTCCTCGAACCAATCATCAGCAATCTCCTCCAACTCTGCCGATGAGGACAATGAACTGTCCTCAGAGTCGGTTACAACGGGATCGGATGCGCCGGAGTCTCGGTCAGTTGGGGTAGTCTGTTGCCAATCTGGGAAGATAACATCTTCTTGGGATAGGTCATGGAGGGCAAACTCTTCCCAATCTTCTGCCAACAACTCCTCTGACATGGGCAACGACTCGATTGAGTCTAAATCGAAGTTTGGGGGTGGGACAATGCGATCGCCAGACGGGGAGGGCTGAGGAACAATATTTAGATAGTCTTCGGCTTCAAAGCTGTGTAGGTCTTCACTAAGCTGCTGGAAAGTACTTTGGTCTAGGCGAATCTCTTGACCGGAAAACTGTTGCGATTCATCCATAACCAGCAAATCTTCGTCGGGTGAAGCGGGAATATAGTGGTCATCAACGGAGGTAACGGAGGAATCGGTGTCTTCAGGGTGTTCCGAAAACCATTCTTCCTCACGAGTCGCCGCCATTGAGGGGATATCGGTTACGGGGGGGGAATAACTTAACCCCATTTCATCGAGTAAATCGGTTAGGGCGGTAATGGTTTTAACCTCTTGAGACTCGTCGAACTTTTCCGGGTGAGGAGAAGGGGCGGGTTCTGGGATTGTGACGACTTCTGACTCAACGGGGGTATCAGTGAGTGGCGTTTCAAATAGTAGGGTTTCCCACGAGAGTTGTTCCGGATTGATGCCTTCAACCCAAGATTCGGATGAACTCGGTTCCGCGGCGGGATCAGTGAATCCGTCAAATAGATAATCAGCAATTTCAACTGACACAGTTTCCTCTAAAGCGTGATCCGGGGATCGCACCTCTTGCCTGTCTGTGATTGATATTGCAGAGGTGTTCCCATCCGTCTCTTCGGCGGTATTTGCGGCAGGATGGGTATGGACGTCTGGGGCAGCGTCTGTGCCAAATAGAGTGTTATACAACTCATCAATTTCATGGTGGCGGTTTTCTACGACTTCCGTTTGATCGGCAACCTGGGGTTGTACGGGTTGCTTGGCGTCCGCCTGAGAGATGGGGGCAGATGGAGAGGATGGGGGTGGGGACTCTTGGGTATTATCGATGCCTAAGAGGAAATCTAGGTCGGGAAATTCTGTATCATTTGCTGAGATAGAAGTGTCCATATCCCAGCCAATTAAGGCGTCTAGGGGATTGTCTGCTAAAGGTTCTGTCTCCAGTTCTTCCGTCCATTGCTGATCGCCAATCTTAGACGGCAGTTGAGCCTGAGTTGGTGGAGATGGGGTTAAGGCGTTGGCAGATAGGGTCACATCGAATTCCGGCGGAGAAACGGGATCAATTCCCACGAAAATGCCTTCTTGTTTGGACATTGAGGAGGAGGAGGAGGAGGAGGTTGAACCCGGCATCGATGGGGATAATTCTGTCGCCTCTGACCAAGGTTGAGGGGATTGCATCAGAGTTGAGGTTTCTCGTCCCAATAGCTGGGCGAGGCGATTGACGAGGGTTGTAAATAATAACTCGCCTTGGTTGCTCAAGCGATGCATTTTGTCAAGCCCTTGAGACAAAGATTGCTGATATCCCTGTAGATCCCGATCGAGTGCCTCAAAGAGTGACCGTTGGTTGGCATCGAGATTGATCAACATGCGATCGCTCTCCCGTTGCAGTTGCTGCAGTTGTTCCAAGCGTTCTTGTGGCAACATCATTGTCGAGGCTGACGGCTCTGGTGATCCCGATGTCGATGCGGCGTTGAGCAGTTGGGCTTCCCAATTCAGTAAGACTTGAGCCAGTTGCTGGGTCAGGCGTTCGGTTGACTGATGAATTAAATCCTGAGCAAATTCTGGCAGAGGTGGCGCTTGGGTTCCTCCGTTAGCGGTGACGGTATTGTGTAATTGCTGTTTCTTCTGCTCTAGGCGCTGAATATCTTGAGTCAAGGACTCTCGCTGTTGACGTAAGGCTGACAATTCAGCCTGCAAGGGTTCTGTCACCTGTTGGCGGATACTCTGCATTTCTTGGGCAACCGCCTGCACAATCGGTTGTACGGATGATTCCTGGGGGGGCGACATTGCCATGTCTTCCTGCTGTATCGACAGCAAATAACGACGCACCCGTTCCAGGATTTCGCGATCGCGGGCTAAATCATTGGGTTTAGACCAAGGTAAACGGGAGCCAAACTTGGCAAGGAGGCTGTCAATATCAGCAATCAGCGATTGAATTTTCTTCTGTTTAGTCACGGTGGAACGCCTGACAACTTATGTTCACGCTTCGCAGAAGTCATGGTGAGTCTGTCCTTATAATAAACGTATTCTGGCTTACCCATATCCTCTCAAGTCCTCATGGCTGGCATCTGAATGGTGAAATCCCCCTCAATATGCAGCATAATAGCTTTGTACCAATCTCCGGCTGGATTAACTCTAATCTCCGATAGGATTAGACTGGAAGGCACTTCCAGGGAGTATAGCGCCGTTCATCGATCAGGACATGAGTCCCTTGTCTCTGCCATTATGGTGGGTCTAGATAGGGTGATGAGGGGCGCTTGTACCACAATGACTCTAATCCTGGGTCTGTTGTGGAACAGGAGGGAACCTGCTCAAGTTTTTGAGGATAACAAATCGCCGTACTTGTCCACGGCATATACAATGTGGTTTGGCTTCATGGATGATCGATACAGCTCACACGAAATGAACTCTAATGTTAATGAGTTGATTCGCACAGCTCCTTTATTTTCTGGCTTGCCAGACGCTAGTGTGAATCAAGCAACTGCTCATGTGGTTACTCGCAGCCACCCAAAAGACCGAGTTATTTTACTAGAAAATGACTGGGGTGGCTCGGTTTACTTCATTTTGGAGGGCTGGGCAAAGATTCGTACCTACAACCTGGAAGGGAAAGAGGTGACGCTCAACATCTTAGGGAAGGGGGAAATTTTTGGCGAAATGGCGGCGCTGGATGAGGTGCCTCGTTCTACCGATGTAATTACCTTAACGCCTACGACGATTGGCAGTATACCTGCTCAGGATTTTATCCAGCTTATTCATGATGAACCGCTAGCCGGGGTTCGTTTGTCTCAGCTTATGGCAAAGCGCTTGCGCCAAGTGAATCGCCGTTTGCGCCTGAGAGAGTCGGATAGTACGTCGCGAGTGGCAGACACGCTTTTATTTTTGGCAGAGGGTCAGGGTAAAGTCAAACAGCAAGGCACTGAGATTCCTAACTTACCTCATCGCGAGTTGAGTAGTTTGAGTGGATTAGCACGGGAGACAGTGACGCGGGTGTTGACGAAGCTGGAAAAAAAAGGCTTGATTAAGCGAGAACACGATATTATGTTTATCCCAGATCTGGCGGCATTAGAACGGATTATTGCTTAGAAATGTTATTTGTCTTATGTCCTTTGTCATTGGTCAGGTTTGAGGCAGATTTACCTCCGTAAGGGGATCAGGCGATCATGTCGAGGTGAAAGGGGCGTTAAAGTGGAGGTTCATGAACCGCGCCTTACTTCGTGAAGACGCGGATTGGCAGAGGGAACCTGCCAGGAAGTCATGAATAGGGCGTGAGTTGGTAGGGGATAACCACTTCCGAACGCTTCTCTAGTTCGGCTTAAATGTAGGTTCAGGAATCTCTGAGAACTGGGTAAGTCCAGGACACACCCCTACCAATGCCTCAAGAGACGTAAACATTTACACGAGTGGATTATATCTATGAATCGTGTCCCAGTAGTTAGCAAAGAAGGAAAACCTTTAATGCCCACCAAACCATCCAGGGCTAGACGGTGGGTGAATGTTGGTAAGGCAGTGGGGAAGTGGTCAGACCTTGACGTCTATTACGTCCAGCTCATCACACCACCATCGGCTGAGGACGTGCAACCCATTACCGTTGGAGTCGATCCGGGTAAGTCTTATTCCGGTGTCGGTGTCCAGTCGGCTAAATATACCCTACTACAACTACACCTGATCCTTCCGTTTGGGCGAGTCAAGAAACGGATGGAAACCCGCGCCATGCTGCGACGGTCACGGCGATCTCGGCGGATTAACCGATATGTCCCATTCAATCAACGTAACCATCGGCAATGCAGGTTTGACAATCGCAAAGGTCACAAAATACCCCCATCCATCAAAGCTTCTCGACAGTTGGAGTTACGGGTAGTCAAAGAATTGGCGGCTATCTTCCCGGTGGCGGCGATTGGGTATGAGAGGGTCAGAGCCGACATAGACAAAACCCAACGTAAGCGTGCCAAGTCGGGTAAGGGGTTCTCTCCGGTCATGGTGGGTCAGGATTGGGCAATATCCCAGATGGAAAAAATCGCCCTTCGACAAGACTTCGGCGTGAGCGCTCAGTCGAACGCTCAGGGTATCACCCCTGTCTATATCCGGCACGGCTGGCAAAAGGATGGGAATGGTACATCTCAGCTCCGAACCCAACTAGGGTTAGAGAAGGACTTGGTTAACAAGTCCATAGCCAAACCGGAAACCCACGCGGTTGATGGGGTGACACTGGCTTGTGGGTATTTTGTCAAATATGTCCCGTTTACTGGCTCTAACTCCCACGGTTACACCCGCCATCGTAGCGTTACCGTGACCCCTTCCCCATTTAAAATCATCACCCGTCCTGGCGCGGTGAAGCGGGGGAAAGAGTATGGCTTTTTCCGCCGCCAATTACATTTTGAAGTCCCGGATAAGTCGGGGGTCAGAAAGCGTAAGGGTGGGACGATTACCCCCTTTGGAGTGAGGATTGGTGATTTGGTTAGAGCCGAAAAAGCTGGGAAAGTTTACATTGGCTACGTCAGCGGGTTTACCGATACCAAAAAGACCAAAAATATTTCCGTTTGCGACTACACCTGGAAGCGTATCGGGCAATTTGCTCCTAGTAAAGTTGAGTTAATCAGGAGAAATAATGGCTTATGCGTAGCGTAAAAAAAGTTGGATGCCTCCATTCTTCCGGCATCCCGCTATCCCTCCTCGCCCTACGAGAGTTGAGGGCGAGGATTCCCGCGATTTTGTTGATTAAGTGTTGATAAAAGCTGAATGAGCGATTCTTTTGAGGATGCCCAAGCGCCTCGCCCTAATCCCGATCAGAATACTGAATCCTCCTCGAAGGACTCAGAAAATGTCAATGACGAATGGGATTTGGTGGAGGAACTAGAACCAGAGACGGAACCATCCACCAATGCTAGACCTGAAAGGCAAACGCCTAATCAGGGCAGAAATTCGGCGAGTCCCCAACAGCAGGCACAACAGCGACAATTCAATACCACTGTCGTCATGGTGGAAACGGCGTTCCTCGCCAGTACAGCGAGTTTGATTTGGCTAATTAATTATTATTTTCCCCTCGGTCCAGTCTTGAAGATGTTTTTCCCGGTGCCAATCGCCTTGGTGTACATGCGTCGGGGAAATCGAGCCTCTTGGATGGCGGCACTGGTTTCAGGGTTATTGCTGTCGGTGCTACAAGGACCAACCCGCAGTATCCTGTTTTTGATTCCCTACGGTTTGATGGGCGTTCAGTTGGGCGCGTTGTGGAAACGTCAAGCGAATTGGTTATTTTCGATTGGGATTGGTACGCTACTGGGAACTTTGGGATTCTTTTTTCGCTTTTGGTTGCTCTCGATTCTTCTGAGTGAGGATCTGTGGGTTTATGTGATGACTCAAATTACCGAATTAGTGGAATGGGGGTTTGTCAAGCTGGGTTTACTCGCGCAACCCAGTTTAACGTTAATTCAAGCTGTGGCAATTGTGGCAATTGTGGTCAATAATGCCATTTATTTATTTGTGGTTCATCTGGTCGCATTACTCATCTTTGATCGCCTGAAAAATCCCATTCCTCGCCCGCCTCAGTGGGTACAAGTTTTGCTGGATTATTGAAATAAGTGGGTGGACACAATTAAAGTTAACGGTTGAAATGAGGGAACAGGGAACGGGGAATAGGGAACAGCAAGGGTTTGAGGGTGATTTACTTGCACTTGATACAGTACCGTTTTCTTTTGTCCGACTACATGAATCAACGGCTGACAAATAACGTAGCTGGCTTGGCGCTCCCTTGAGTATGACGTAGTTTACTTCTCAAGGGAGCGAGTATGACAAATGACGTATTTGTCAATATTGCTACAGCATAACTGACTCTCCTATTGATACATACGTTGGTAATTCGCTAAAATAACGAATTAAGTAGGTTACAGGTCACTAGATATGTCTTTATTTTTTATCATTCCCTTGGGGATTTTTATCGTCACTGCGTATCTTTTTAAACTATTGGCTAATGAAATGGCTTATCTTGCCGCTGCTATTGCTTTAGTTAGCTTAGTTGTAACGTTATGTTTAGCACCCTGGCAAATTCAATTATTGCTGCTAGCATTAGTCATTTTCAGCAATCATAGACGCAGTTCTTCATCGTCTCAGCCCGTCACAGAGTCGTCATTGCCAGATGAGCATAACGTTAAGCTGGTTTATCGAGGCGTTAACTATGACCTAACCCCTGCCCAGGTTGAGGTCACGGAAGATGAGGTGATCGGCAAATATCGGGGTCAGGCTTTGAGAGTTCACCATTTGGTGAAACCTCCAGCTACGTCAACTATCTTACCCTTGAAATATCGAGGGGTTAGCGTTAGCGATCACAAAGCATTAATACCTGTGGTTAAAGAAGAGAAGTTAACTCACACAAAACAGTAACGGGATAGGATAGATTAACTCTGAAGTGACAAGTCGTTGATCAGGAGAAACTATGCGGATTGCTCATAATATCACAGAAGTAATTGGTCACACTCCCCTAATTCAGCTCAACCGGATTCCTCAAGCCGAGGGATGTGTAGGACGAATTGTGGTGAAACTGGAGGGAATGAACCCTGCCGCTTCTGTGAAAGATCGCATCGGGATGAGTATGATTCAGGCAGCAGAAGAAGCGGGTCAGATTCATCCGGGAAAAACGGTGTTAGTGGAACCGACATCGGGGAATACAGGTATTGCCCTAGCGATGGTAGCCGCCGCTAAAGGATATCAGCTAATCTTGACGATGCCCGATACGATGAGCATGGAACGGCGATCTATGCTGAAAGCGTATGGAGCCAAACTAGAGCTGACACCCGGAAGCGAAGGGATGAAAGGAGCAATTCGCAGAGCCAACGAAATTACCGAAAATACTCCGGAAGCCTTTATGCTGCAACAGTTTCAGAATCCAGCCAATCCCAAAATCCATCGAGAGACGACGGCTGAAGAAATTTGGGCAGATACTGAGGGTCAGGTCGATATTTTGATTTCTGGTGTTGGCACCGGTGGTACGATTACGGGTATTGCCGAAGTGCTTAAGCAACGTAAACCCGATTTTACCGCGATCGCCGTAGAACCCACCAGTAGTCCAGTTCTCTCTGGCGGACAAGCCGGACCCCATAAGATTCAAGGAATTGGTGCTGGCTTCGTCCCTCAAGTTTTGCGTACAGACCTGATTGATGAAGTGGTTCAAGTCAGTGATGAAGATGCCATAACCTTTGGTCGCCGTTTGGCACGAGAAGAAGGATTATTATCGGGAATCTCCTCCGGTGCCGCTTTATGTGCTGCGATTCAGGTGGCGAAACGTCCAGAAAATGCGGGTAAGCTAATTGTTATGGTACAGCCCAGTTTTGGCGAACGCTATTTGAGTACACCTTTGTTCCGAGAACTGGATCAATCGGAAACACCTGTCCTAGTTTAATGGTCATTCGTCATTTGTCCTTTGTCATTTGTCAAGAGTCCTTTGTAATTGATCCGAATCTATACCCAGTTCATTCAAGGAAATCAATGGTTGCAGCAGTATCGGGGACAACCGCCCCTACTCGCTTGCATTTTAGGATTTACAGAAACAGGGTTGATCCCCGGCATTTCTGCGGCTGGGGCAACTCCAGAGGATCGGAAGTATACTGCGATCGCGGATGCTGAATTCTTAGTTAATGGTTTTAGCCCCAATCCTCAGTATCCTCTACCTCCCTTGGATGCTGGGGCATCCCCTGTGCTGATTTCTCGTGCTGTTGTTGAGGCTTGTCAGCTTCCCGTTTATCTATTTAATGCGGGTTTACCTCAACCGCCTGCTGTTCCCGCCATAAATTTAGGGGGGTTACCCGCTGACTGTTTAACCACCGGAAAAGCCTTGCCCATCAGTACCGTCAAACAGCTATTTGAGCAAGGCTTAACTTGGGGTCAAAAGCTAGCAACCATTACCCCAAGCGGATATGTGATGATTGCTGAATGTGTTGTTGGCGGCACCACAACGGCTTTGAGTGTGCTAACAGGGTTAGGTATTGCCGCCATAGGTAAAGTCAATAGCAGCCATCCGCACTGTAATCATCGCCAAAAAGCAGAAATTGTGCGGATGGGACTACAACAGGCTGGTTGGGAAACAAAACTGGCAGAATTCATTGATCCCTTCGAGTTAGTCGCCGCCGTAGGTGATCCCATGCAAATTACAGCCGCCGGAATGGTGATTGGCGCAAGTCAAAGTGTTGGTGTTTTGTTAGCTGGAGGGACGCAAATGCTAGCAGTTTATGCACTAGCACGGGCGTTGGCGTCGATTCAAGCTTGTAGAGGCGTGCCATGGCACGTCTGGGAAGCTTATCGTCGTAGTCTGGATTCCTTCGCATGGCAACCTAAGCAGGTAGTTGTCGGTACAACTCGCTGGGTGGCAGATGATCCCACGGGTGATACTGTGGGATTAGCCCGGTCAGTTGGCGATGTTCCACTTTTGGCAACCGATTTAAGTTTTACCCAGTCAAGTTATCCACAGCTACGGGCTTACGAACAAGGATATGTCAAAGAAGGTGTCGGTGCGGGAGGATGTGCGATCGCATCCCATCTTTACCACGGATGGAATACGACTCGATTACTCCAAGCCATTGAAGCACTGCTGGCTCAACACCATTAAGTGGGTGGACACAATTAAAGTTAACGGTTGAGATTAGGGAACAGGGAACAGGGAACAGGGAACAGGGAACAGGGAACAGGGAACAGGGAACAGGGAACAGTAAGGGTTTGAGGGTGATTTACTTGCACTTAATACAGTATCGTTTTTTTTGTCCGACTACTTAAAGGTTATTTGTCATTTGTCATTCGTCATTTGTTGATTGTTGATAGTTTATTGTTCAACCTCTATCTCCCCCAGCTCCCCCTGCTTCCCCTGCTCCCCCAGCTCCCCCTGCTCCCCCATCACCTTCGTCAAGAGTGAATGCGACGGGCGAGAAGCTGTTCTTCTAACGCCGCAATGCGATTGTAAGCAGCGGTCAATTGGGCTGTGAGACGTTGCACTTGCACATCAGCAGACAAGGGATTCTCTGGATTAGGATTTCTGTTGTGATGTGTATGAAATTGAGCGACTTCACCCGTATCCTCAATCAGGATATCTTGATGTTCCGTTACAGAGTCAAGCAGTTGGGGATTCGCATAGACGGGGATGTCATTCACCTTAGCAGTTGATGCCTGTAGCTCAGACTCTACAGTGGGCATCGGCTCGACTTCAGGTAGACACTGGGAAACTTTGTGGTTGAGTTGCTCAATACTTTGATATATGGCATCAACTTTATGATTTAGGGCGCTGATTTGTTGTTGAACTGTATCCATCTGATTACCAATTTCCATAACGAGTTCTATTTCATGCTAGTCAATTTACACTCAAAGGCTACCTTCCTGCGGATTCATTTAACGATTTGAGACAATTCATACCCCGATATCCTGCTAATTGTTCATAGCGCACAAGTTTCAACCATTGAGTCAAGCCCCAAAATGATTTATCTGGGGCTTTTATCGCCTTTTTTCCCAGATTTTCCCTTTATCTTCCTGCAATGTCACCGATCTAACTATTTAAGGTTTTATTTACAATTGCGTCTTCAACGTGTTCGCACTCTGGATAAGTTCCCCGATTTGCCCAACGAGTCACGGGTCACTGGTCACTTGTGTAGCAGATGGATTATTTGACTGTCAGTTTCAAAGAACACAAAAAGTATGAAATTATGTTAGTTTGTGGGAAGACCGCGCATACAACCTAGTATTTTTACTCAATTGAGCAGATTTTGGGATGAAACGACGCTCCTTTCTCATGGGCGCTAGCGCCCTAGCACTGGGGCAATTGGCGTCTGGGTGTGGCAATAGACAGTCAACGGCTTTGAATGTAGGACTGTTGCAAGATTCAATTCCAGTGCAGCTAGTGGCTGAATTTCGTCGAACCCTGGAGTCACCCGTAAGACTCAAGTTTGATCCACAAGCCCAGCTTAAGGATATATACCAGAATCTTCGGGTATGGAAACAACAAGCAGAAAACCCCGAATCCTCCCAGGGGTTTTCCCTTCCTCTGATTAGTCGCAAACCTCCTGCGATCGCCAATTTGGTCACACTAGGAGATTATTGGCTAGAATCTGCTATCCAGCAACAACTGATTCAACCCCTAGACCTGTCAACATTACCAGGATGGCAAAACCTACCCCCACGTTGGCAAGGGATTGTCAGACGCAATCGCCAAGGACAACTTGATGAATCAGGATTAATCTGGGGCGCACCCTATCGCTGGGGGACAGTTGTTATCGCCTATCGCCGGGATAAGTTTGAGGAATTAGGGTGGACACCGACAGATTGGAGTGACTTGTGGCGTCCAGAATTACGCGATCGCATTTCGTTACTCGATAGTCCGCGACAGGTGATTGGGTTGACCTTGAAAAAATTAGGATTTTCCTATAACACCAAAAATTTGAGTCAAGTCCCTAATCTGAAAACTGAACTCTTAGACCTGCATAAACAGGTTAAACTCTACAGTTCAAATCACTATCTAGAACCTTTAGTGTTAGGCGATACCTGGTTAGCCGTGGGTTGGTCTACGGATATCCTATCCCTGCGGGGACGCGATCGCCAAATTCAAGCCGTCTTTCCTCGTTCAGGAACCTCTCTTTGGGCAGATGTGTGGGTACAACCTGCTATGAAAAAGACGGCGGCTGAATCACCAACACCAGACCAAGAAATGCTCACATCACTAAGCCAGCAATGGATTGATTTTTGCTGGCGACAACAATCCGCGATCGATATTTCGTTATTAAGTGATGCGGCTTCACCAATACTGGTTACCCTAAATCCGGCTACGTTACCTGACTCACTGCGACAGAGTTCGGTACTCTTACCCGAACCTTCTATACTTGAAGCCAGTGAATTTCTATATCCCTTACCCCCAGAAGCCATTGACCAATACCTAGAACTGTGGCAAGAAATTCGCACAATGCAATTTGTTTAGACTTAAACCCTCAACTAAAGTTGGGGCTAAAAGCTGAAACCCGTTGAAACGGGTTCAAAGAAAAGGTATCCCTAGTAAGCTCGATTCTTCCTTTAGCTTTGACGCGGTAAGTAGGTAAGGACAATAAAAGTTAACGGCGGAGTTTGTCATACCAAATCCGGGTTAGCTACCCCCGTTATAACCTAGTCCAGTGGGGGAATGGGCGGGTTTTGTTGTTCATTGATTGGTGGGGAGGGCGGGTTTTGTTGTTCCGTTCGTGGTGACTAGCTGACTTTAGTCCCTAAACCCGCCCCTACATCTAATTTTTCTGCCCTAAATGCCTTGGCAAATAAATTACGCAAATTTATTGTTTTTGTCCAAAGTCCAATCAATTTAGAATCCCAGTTTCTGGTAATGACGCTTGAGGAGACGCTGAGCCGCATCCACGGAAATATTCACGGGTTCAAAGGCTTTAGCATCGAATCGGTTCGTGCTAATTGTCATCAATTGCCAATTGCCTTGCTCGTGCTGGAGAAGGGCATTTCCACAAAGCTCTTCCATCGCCCAGGTTACAATTGCATAAGGTTCATCAATGGTGATTTCTAAAAACCGAACATTGTCATACCATTTATCCCAGTCATTCAGCAGCTTTTTTTCTAACGTATCTTTGCTCTCGTTAATGGCAAGTTGCTGATGATTGGTCAGAATTGGTGCTTTAACTAACAAAACTGTTAGCAAATTTAAGTGAATATTTAAATGATAAATCATCGCCCCCAAACGGCGAATCGCATAAACTAAATTTTCATCGACATGCTTGAGATCACTCTGATCATGGCTTTGTTGCAGTTTATTGCGGCGCTCCAGGAAATGATTATAATCTTCAACTAACCCGAATATGCTTGTTGTCTTGCTGTCAAGCATGTAGAGAACATATTCATCCACCAGTAAATGTTGAGGCGGAATTTTATAAATAATTTTTTTTAATTGGTCTACATTGATTGGCTCAATCTGGCTCTTCTCAAAGGCTTGAATGCTGCGATGATTGAGTAAGCTCAGTTCATTGCGAATGACTTGATCTGCTTTACGAAGCTTCAAAAAAATTGTATCGACTTCAACCGCTAAGGAAGATAATAATACTTTCTCTTCCTCTCTTTTAAGTTCTTTGTTGTTCAAACACATTTGAGTTGCAATAAGAATGATTGAGCAAAAACAGTGACATGAAAACTGCTATTGCCTGTCGGCTTGGTTAGGATTAGGCTCACGTCTAAGACCCTAACTCGGTAGAAGGACTTTGACTGGTGTTTTACCTTTGATTAGCAACCCTGATGTTCTAATTGAGTAACCTTGCCTGCTTTCTCTTTGGCGAGATATTCGCGTTACCCAATTTTTGTAGACTGGTAAGTCTGTAATACGTAATGTATAACATGTAAGACACTCTGTACATTCTAATTCCTATTGGCTGACATCAGCAAGTCGGTTTAGCCAACTTTATCAAGATTTCATCCCCGCAAACCAAACTGGGATCAACGGCGATCGCAAGCCGATAAGCTGCATCTGGAACCCAAATTCTATTACAATCTGTAAAGAAAACTGAAAAGGAACAGGCTCAATGCGCGTTGCGATTGTTGGGGCAGGACTTGCCGGAATGGCGACGGCTGTAGAATTAGTCGATGCCGGACATGAAGTCGAAATCTTTGAATCCCGTCCATTCGTGGGCGGCAAAGTGGGCAGTTGGGTAGACGCCGAGGGTAATCACATCGAGATGGGGTTGCACGTCTTTTTCGGCTGCTACTACAACTTGTTTGACTTGATGCAAAAGGTAGGGGCATTGGAAAACCTACGTCTCAAGGAACATACTCATACCTTTATTAATCGGGGTGGGCGCACGGGGGCGCTAGACTTTCGCTTTATCACCGGAGCGCCGTTTAACGGACTCAAAGCCTTTTTCACCACCTCCCAGCTATCACCTCAGGATAAGCTACAAAACGCGATCGCACTCGGAACCAGTCCCCTAGTACGCGGCTTGATCGACTTTGACGGGGCAATGCAAACGATTCGCGACTTAGACAAAATTAGCTTTGCCGACTGGTTCCGTAAGCATGGGGGATCTAACGGCAGTTTAAAGCGGATGTGGAATCCTATCGCCTACGCCCTCGGTTTTATCGATACCGAGAATATCTCTGCCCGTTGCATGTTGACAATCTTCCAGTTCTTTGCCGCGAAAACAGAAGCCTCAGTTCTGAGGATGCTGGAAGGTTCACCGAATGAATACTTACATCAACCGATTATCAATTACCTGGAAGCACGAGGAGCAAAAATTTATACCAGGCGACGGGTGAGAGAAATCCTCTACACCGAGACAGGAGACTCAGCTAACGTGACAGGTTTAGTCATCGCCCAAGGTGAAAGCGAAGAAACCATTACCGCTGATGCCTACGTTTGCGCCGCTGATGTGCCAGGAGTGCAGCGTCTGCTGCCAGAATCCTGGCGCAAATGGTCAGAGTTTGACAATCTCTACCAGTTGGATACCGTACCTGTCGCCACCGTACAACTGCGGTTTGATGGCTGGGTGACAGAACTCCATGATGCTCAAAAAAGGAAGCAACTCGCACAAGCGACGGGGATGGATAATCTCCTCTATACTCCCGATGCAGACTTCTCCTGCTTTGCTGACTTAGCCTTAACCAGTCCCGGTGACTATTACAAAGAAGGACAAGGGTCACTGTTGCAATTAGTCCTAACCCCCGGTGATCCATTTATCCGGCAAAATAATGAATCCATCGCCCACCATGTCCTCCAGCAAGTCCACGACCTCTTCCCCTCTTCGCGGGAATTGAACATGACCTGGTACAGTGTGATTAAATTAGCTCAATCGCTTTACCGAGAAGCTCCAGGAATGGACCCCTATCGTCCTAACCAAAAAACCCCAGTGAGCAACTTCTTCTTGGCAGGGAGCTACACCCAACAAGATTACATCGATAGTATGGAAGGCGCGACTCTATCCGGACGGCGTGCGGCTAAAGCGATTCTAGAACATGCTCAACAAGCTGTAGAACCAACCCTGGTTACTACAAGTTAAACGATATCTGAAAACCAGGAAATTCGGAGTGTAGGGGCGGGTTTGACCGATAACATTCTGGAAACAACCAATAACGTGACTAAACCCGCCCTTATAGGAAAACAGCAAGAGAAAAACTACTATCTTTGACTGCAACTTACATGACCTGTTTCCTGTTCCCTGTTCCCCGTTCCCTGTTCCCTGTTCCCTGACAAATGACAAATAACTCTGACTGGCTAGAACACAGTGTACAAGTTGAAGTCGAGGTGCCAATGGAAACTGTTTGGAGCCTCTGGTCTGATTTAGAACAAATGCCTCGCTGGATGAAGTGGATTGACTCAGTACAAGTCCTGGAAGATAATCCAGATTTATCCCGTTGGAAACTCGCCAGCAGTGGCTTTGAATTTAGCTGGATCTCTCGCATTCTGAAATTAGTACCCCATCAGATTATTCAGTGGGAATCTGTTGATGGTTTACCGAATCGGGGTGCAGTGCGCTTTTACGATCGCCACGGCAGTAGTGTGGTTAAACTTACGGTAGCTTACGACATTCCTGGCATTTTGGGTAAGTTGATGGATGGTTTATTTTTAGGTCGAATTGTCGAGTCTACGATTCAAGCCGATTTAGAGCGATTTCGGGACTATGCGCTTAAAATCCAAACTTAAGAACGTTGATTGTTGAGCAAGAGGAGGCGATTGAAATCGCTGCTACACAAACAAAGTCCGCCTGCGCGGACTGGGTTATAACGGGGTAGCGTTACCCGGATTGGGTATCACTCCTCGTTCCTGATTAACCATCTGTTTAGATCTGTTAAAATCTAACCTAAATCCAAAAATGTTTAATTTTCAGTATAATTAAACATTCCCATAGATATAGCGCTACGCATACACGTTAGGACAAAAGAAAAAAAATTTAAATCGCTCAATCCCTTGTCAGGTAAGTGTTTTTCTTCAAAGAAAGCCCATTGCCTATTGCAAGAAAGCCTAGCGCGTAGCGCTATATAGCGCTTTCCCAGCCTGTGAGGTACATCTAAATGGAGGGGCAATGTAGGGGCGCAAAGCTTGCGCCCTTAACGATGTATCACATCAAACCGGAAATTGCTATATGCACCCTGAGTTGAGGATTGGCTGATGGCTAATAACTCTAGACAGATCCAAACTCCATTAGCTACAAAACAGCGGGTGCAATGGGTTGATTATGCCAAGGGAATCGGAATATTTTTAGTCGTTTTTGGTCATACGCTCCGAGGTTTAGTTAATAGCTCAATCCTTGATACTTCAATGATAGTTGTCTCGATTGATCAGTGGATTTATTCCTTTCACATGCCACTATTCTTTTACCTTTCAGGATTGTTTATTGAGCGTTCAGCCTCCAAACCGCTAAGAAAGTTTGTCGTCAGTAAGCTCAAAGTTATCGCCTACCCCTACTTGGTCTGGTCGGTGCTTCAGACTGTTCTGCAGGCTATAGCATCGAGTTATACCAATAGTTCAGTTTCCTTGGGTAACTTGTGGCGAATTATCTACCAACCCGTGATGCAATATTGGTTTCTCTACACTTTGTTTGTCATCATGGTGGTCTACGCAATTGTCCGCAAATTCAATGTTTCTTCCAGAGTATTTTTAATTTTGGCGATTTTGTTTTACTTGACGCAAATTGTTGATGTTGGCTTGGGTTCGTGGAGGGTTTTATATTCAGTCCGCCGCTATGCTATCTACCTCGCTTTGGGGGCGGTAGTAGGCAGTAGTCGATTCATGTCACAGTTGAGTCAATGGAAAACCCAAACTTTGCTCATGGTTACAATTGCTGGATTTTGTGCTGTGGGATTAGCGGTTGGGTTCAATTTGATGGCGGTCAAATTACTGACGCCTATAGTGGCTATCTTTGGCATCGCCGCCTCAATTGCTTTGGCGATTCTCCTGGATCGGTTTAATAGAATTGAGTTTGTGAAACAGTGGGGAAGGTTGTCGCTAGAAATATTCGTGGCTCATACAATCGCTTCGGCATCACTACGAATTTTCCTCCAATATGTTTTCGGGTTTACCAATCCGATCGCGCACCTTATCCTTGGCACAGCCCTAGGTATTTATGCGCCGATCGCACTGTATCGGATTTGCCAACCAAGTCGGCTTCGATATATGTTTCGCCTCGTTTAATACCTGTTGTGCCGTTCGCCCGGTATCTGAGTCAAGACTATTTTCTCAAAACTCAATCACGATCGAGACTGATGAATTTTCATCGCTTTTCTCGTGAGACCCCGCATGAGCGCGAAGCAATGCGGGGAGGAATAGAGGTCAAACCGTGCCGCTCGACGCGGTGAGGTTTGACAGTCCAGGTATAGGCACGACGATTAGCCCCGTGCTTCGCTGCAACAACTGGACTTTTTTA
>NZ_JAVJUO010000209.1:0-17446 GCF_040220555.1 Coleofasciculus sp. C1-SOL-03 | reverse complement strand
TGACGTGTCTCAAATGGTGGTTAAGTCCACAAGAAAGCTCAGGTCTAAATCAGTTAGACAAATGCTGTCCTGGGCGCATTACCGCTTTGAGAGGTTTTTGAAGCACAAAGCGTTTGAGACGGGCAAAGTCGTACTTGATTGTAATGAAGCCTACACCAGCAAAACCGTAAGCTGGACAGGTGAAATCATTTATAATCTTGGTGGGAAAAAAGTCATTGTTGGTGGTGATGGATTTCGGATGGACAGGGACATCAATGGCGCTCGTGGGATTTTCCTACGAGCTTTGGGAGATATCCCCTCTCTAAGAGCTTGTCTGTTAGAGTGCATTGTTAGCATAAGTTAGCAAAATTATATCGGTATAGACGGACGTGACTCAAACGAACTTAGATTTTCTCGCCCAAACTGACCCAGAAGTCGCTGAGGGAATCAGCCAAGAACTCCAGCGTCAGCGTGACCATCTGGAACTGATTGCTAGTGAAAACTTTACCTCCCCAGCAGTACTGGCGGCTCAAGGATCAGTCTTAACCAATAAGTACGCTGAAGGCTTACCGGGAAAGCGCTACTATGGCGGTTGTGAATTCATCGACAAAGTAGAACAGCTTGCCATTGACCGGGCTAAACGGCTCTTTGGTGCGGCTCATGCTAATGTCCAACCCCATTCCGGCGCTCAAGCCAATTTTGCCGTATTCCTGGCGCTGCTCAAACCGGGAGATACGATTATGGGGATGGATTTATCCCATGGGGGACACCTCACCCATGGTTCGCCTGTGAATGTGTCCGGGAAGTGGTTTAAGGTTTGTCACTATGGCGTTAACGCTGACACCGAGCAACTGGATTATGATCAGGTGCGCGAACTTGCGCTTAAAGAACGCCCCCAGATGCTGATTTGTGGCTATTCGGCTTATCCGCGTATTATTGACTTTGAAAAATTCCGCAGCATTGCGGATGAAGTCGGGGCTTATCTGCTGGCGGATATTGCCCACATCGCGGGGTTAGTGGCGACGGGTCATCATCCCAATCCTATTCCTCATTGTGATGTTGTTACGACAACCACGCACAAAACCCTGCGGGGAACCCGAGGCGGTTTAATTCTTAGCCGTGATCCTGACATCGGCAAAAAGCTAGATAAAGCCGTGTTTCCGGGAAGTCAGGGCGGTCCATTGGAACATGCGATCGCGGCGAAAGCGGTGGCGTTTGGGGAAGCGTTACAACCCGCGTTCAAAGACTATTCGGCGAATGTGATTGAAAATGCCCAAGCCCTCGCCAGTCAACTGCAAAAACGGGGTTTGAAAATTGTCTCTGGCGGGACGGATAATCATTTAATGCTGGTGGATTTACGCTGTATTTCCATGACCGGAAAGCGGGCGGATCAACTGGTGAGTGGTGTGAATATTACCGCGAATAAAAATACGGTTCCCTTCGATCCAGAGTCTCCCTTTGTCACCAGTGGCTTACGTCTCGGTTCCCCGGCGATGACAACACGAGGGATGGGAGTGGCTGAATTTACCGAGATTGGCGATATTATTGCCGATCGCTTACTCAATCCAGAGGATGAAACCATCGCCGCTGATTGTCGGCGTCGCGTGGCTCAATTGTGCGATCGCTTTCCCTTATACCCCCATCTCACTATTCCTGTACCTACATTGGTGTAATTTTGTCATTTGTCATTCGTCATTTGTCATTCGTCATTCATCATTCCCTATTCCCCATTCCCTATTATCTATTCCCTGTCCCCTGTGTTAACCAAGGACAAAGGACAAATGACCAAGGACAAACCAATGAGCGCAGAAATCATTTGTGTTGGTACAGAGTTACTGCTAGGGGATATTCTGAATACGAATGCCCAGTTTTTAGCCCGTGAACTGGCAGATCTGGGTATTCCGCACTACTATCAAACCGTTGTGGGAGATAATCCCTCGCGGTTAAAGCAAGTCTTGGCAATGGCGTGCGATCGCTCGGCGATTCTGATTTTTACGGGGGGACTTGGACCGACGCCAGATGATTTGACCACGGAAACCTTAGCCGATTTCTTTAGCGTTCCGCTGATTGAGCAGTTCGACGTTATCGAGGATATTGCTCGCAAATTTGCTCAACGGGGGCGTCAAATGACGGCTAATAATCACAAGCAAGCCCTGATTCCCGAAGGTGCCCAGGTTTTACCGAACCCCAAGGGAACTGCACCGGGGATAATCTGGCAACCGCGCCCCGGTTTAACCATTCTGACCTTTCCCGGTGTTCCTAGTGAAATGCAGCGGATGTGGCAAGAAACGGCGGTTCCCTATCTCAAAGGTCAAGGTTGGGGACAACAAATTATCTACAGTCAAACCTTACGATTCTGGGGGATTGGGGAATCTGCCTTAGCCGAAAAAGTGGCGTCATTTTTTGACTCAACCAACCCCACCGTCGCCCCTTATGCTTCTCAGGGAGAAGTCCGGTTACGGGTTAGCGCCCGTGCGTCGTCTCAAGGGGAAGCAGTACAGGTCATTGAACCCGTTGTCAAGCAACTGAAACAGATGGCTGGGGCTGACTATTTTGGTGTGGATACAGATACCCTAGCCTCGGTTGTGGGTCAGCTATTAAAGGAAGTGAATCAAACTGTGAGTGTAGCCGAATCCTGTACGGGGGGCGGTGTAGGCAGCATGTTGACAGCCGTCCCGGGAAGTTCTGACTATTTTCGGGGTGGGATAATTTCCTATAGCAATGACGTGAAAGTGTCCTTACTGGGGGTTAAGTCATCGGATCTGGATAAATGGGGGGCAGTGAGTAAACCCGTCGCCCAACAAATGGCATTGGGAGTGCGATCGCGGCTGGCGACGGATTGGGGTATAAGTATTACCGGAATTGCTGGACCCGGTGGTGGTCATGAATCCAAGCCTGTAGGGTTAGTGTATATTGGTCTGGCGAAACCGGATGACAGCGTAGAGTGTTTTAAATACAACTTTGGAGGCGATCGCGATCGGGCTTCGATTCGTCACTGGAGTGCCTGTTATGCCCTAGACCAACTGCGACGCCGATTATTGAGAGGATTTAATTAAGTTAGATACCTGTGTCCTCTACCCTCTGCCTTCTGCTATAACTAAAAGTAGAGAAGCCAGAACCGTTGCGATCGCAGGATTGACTCCATATTCCTTTTAGGGGATAGCTAGGCTTTGGGGTTCTGTGTTATGCTAAACGTTAAGAAATGCAACAGATGGGTTGCAAAGATCCAGAGGGTGTATAAAACAAGGAAAACTGCTTAGTTTAATAGTGGCGTCATCGTCGTCTTAACGCAGGCAGGATTTCCACTAAAGCGCCCAACACTCAAAGCGCCCAAGAGTTCACAAAGTAGTGCGGAGAAAGGCTTCAAGCACTCGTCCTGTTGTTAAGACGGTTAAAAACCGATTAAGTTGTCTCACAGGAGCATTCAGTTTAATGGATTATATAGAAAAGGTGTTGGAAAAACTGAAAGAATGGGCACGCAAGCTGGTTGAAACCCTCTTAGGTCCTGAACCCCAGCCAGAACCCGAACCAATTCCCATACCCGTTAATAATCCACGACGTCGTTCCCGGTAATTTGTTAACGTGCCGAACGAAACTCGGAGTTCTTTCAGTATTCTCGTGCTGCATGGTCCAAACTTGAATCTCCTAGGACTCCGGGAGCCTGGTATTTATGGGTCTGTGACCTTGGCAGACATCAACCAACTCCTGCAAAAGGAGGCGAGTTCCCGATCGTGCCAAATTGAGACGTTACAGTCCAACCATGAAGGGGTCTTAGTGGATGCCATCCAAGCCGCGAGAACCGAACATCATGGGATATTAATCAATGCGGGTGCTTATACTCATACCAGCGTAGCCCTGCGCGATGCCTTAGCTGCCGTAGCCATGCCTGTGGTGGAAGTGCATCTGAGTAATATCTATCAGCGAGAACCGTTTCGACATCATTCCTTCATTGCCCCCATAGCTGTGGGTCAAATCAGCGGTTTTGGCGCTGAAAGTTATCGCTTGGGACTCCTCGCTCTCGTCCATACCCTGAAAACAGGGTCAAGGGCAAAGTAATGCAGCATTCTCTTCTATGCCGATTTCAAGGAGCATTACTGGGTAGCTTGATCGGTGAGCTGGTCAGCTATCACCGTGATCCAGGATGCGGGAATTCAGTTGGCAGGAAATCGCTTCAGTTCGCCGCCAGCCAATCCAACCTCGGTAGTCCTAAATTCTCAGCTTGGAGTAAAATCGCCACTTGTGGAATTGAGAGTTTAATTGACACAGGCAGGCTAACTATAGACGATTGGATCATTCGCTGTCGCCAAACTCAACCCTCACTTCTAGAATTGAAAGGGACAGCAAAAAGCAGTGAAGTAGCCGTGTCAACTCTGCATCTGGCGCTTTTTTTTCACGAAAATCAAGAATGGTTACGGCAAAGTCTAGTTCAGGCGGCGGCAATTTGGCAGGTTGAAACCCATACCTCGGCTGGGATATTGGCAATCGCGATCGCCATAGCTGTGACTCTCACCGACACCCTTAACCCAACCACCCTGATGCCCCACATCCTCAGCGGCTTGGGGACAGAGCAAACCGTATTAACGAACCGATTACAACAGGTTCAAACTCTCATCGAAGCCGGGGTAGATTTAGAAACCACCACCACTCAACTGCGACGTCCACCAGACAATCTCGGTAATAGGGAGGATGCTTCAGATATGGCGATCGCTTTAGCCTTTTATTGTTTCCTCTATACACCCGAAGATTTTCGTCTCTGTGTCAGCCGTGCCGTTGGTAGCGGTTACCAAACCCCAATTACGGCAGCTTTGACAGGGGCATTAGCGGGTGTTTATAACGGTATCAACGGGATTCCAGTAAGCTGGCGAGTTGCTGCCCTAAAACTTCCGGTATTCATCCAGAGGCGACAATTAACGGATCAATTACTTGCCATTTGGCTGGGGGTTTACAATCAAAACCAAATCAATGGTCGGTACAAACAAGCAGCCATTGCTGCACCGGATATCATTCAACGTCGTTGATCAGGTATGGGTGGGTCAGTTAGGGTTGGTCAGCAAAAAAGCGCTAAACTCAAACATGACAGGCAACTAATTTAAACCCCATGAACTAACCACGAATCCCAACCCGTCTGCCTCGCGGTTTCACCGCCACCGCTCACCTAAATAGGCAACTCTTCTGCTATGAAAACGCTCCACTCGTTGACGCAACAACTAAATCACCTGCGGCAAAAATCTGAGCAATTTCGTACCATCCTTCCATTCGTTGGATCGGATGGTCATCTTTCCCCTGAACAAAAAAAGCCAGGTCATTGGTCAAAACAAACACTTCCCTTCTGGGGGACAAAAGGCAATCCACCCCCCTCCGGGAAGCGGCAAGGGCGTTCG
Organism: Coleofasciculus sp. C1-SOL-03; assembly: GCF_040220555.1. NCBI lineage: Bacteria > Bacillati > Cyanobacteriota > Cyanophyceae > Coleofasciculales > Coleofasciculaceae > Coleofasciculus > Coleofasciculus sp. C1-SOL-03. The sequence continues at coordinate 12,086 of NZ_JAVJUO010000209.1, read as the reverse complement.
CCGATCATGTTTGTCTTAGCCGTCGTTTCCCTCACCAGCGTGATGGGAAACCGCTTTTACAATCAACCCACCCTGGATGTTGGCAGAGAAGCCCCCTATACCATCCGCGCTCGCTTTGATGCCAGTGTGGAGGATACTAAAACCACAGAAGAAAAACGCAAAGAGGCTCGGACGGGGTCGTTCCCGGTTTTAAAGATTGACGAATCTCTGAACCAACAGATCAATCAAAACCTACAGGAATCATTGGAGAAAATAGACCAATGGCGACAAGTCAGTGGTGCGTTTCCTTTCGCTCCAACCTCTGTGTTGTCCCTCTCCACCCAGCAATATCTGCGCCAGAGTGAAGCCTGGGAATGGCAAGCGATTGTGGCTTTCGTCGAAGACAATGCTCCGGTCAACCCCTTTGAGCCGGGAGTGTTGATCCCTAACCGAGAAAAAGCTCCGTTGACGCGGGAGTTTTCCCAAGCGGTGAGCGAATTGCAGAGTTACCGTCAATTAGCGTCTGCCGAAGCCTTCTCTGAGTTAATCCAGACAGCCAGTAAAGCCCGTCAGGGATACCAAAAGGCATCGGCTCAATTGTCATCAACTGGAACCCCGGACTCAATGCCTGCCTACGATGTGTCCGTACTGGATCTGTCTGATTCAACTTGGCAGAAAACTCGCCAGGGAATTGAGGGCGTCACTCGCCACATTCTCACCCAAGGGATTCCACCTGGACTGCCACCGGATCTATTAGAAAATGCGGTAACGGTGCAGGTGAGTACGTTGATTCCGGCTGAGGCGCAACCCTTAGCGATTGAACTCCTGAGCCATAACTTAAAACCTAATCTAATTGAAGACACTGAACAAACCAAACGCAGGGCAGAACAAGCGGCTCGATCAGTAGAGCCTGTGATGGTGACGGCGCAAAAAGGAGACGTGATTGTGGAAGCGGGGGAGGAAATTACCCAAGCGGATTTTGTGCTGCTGGATCACTATGGCTTGAGTCGTCGTGAAATTAACTGGATCGGGTTGATTGGATTTGGCGGTTTGGTCACCGGGGCGGTGGGTATTTTTTGGTTGGTAGAACGTCGAGTTCATCCCCCTCTACGGCGACGAGATCATATTTTGGTGCTGCTGTTGAGTTTAAGTACACCCGTCTTGGCACTCTTGGGGGGGCAATATAATAGCCTGCCCGCGATCGGGTTGTTAGTGGGGAGTTTCTATGGGTTAAGCTTGGGGGCAACGGTGGTGACGCTGTTGACCGGGTTGGTGACGTTTAGCATGGAGGTAAGCTGGGAATTTTTAATCGCGGGGGGTACCGGGGGTTTAGTTGGGGCGTTGCTGGCGGGACGGATGCGATCGCGTGAGGAATTGGCGTTGTTAGGTGGGGCGGTGGGCTTGACCCAGGGCAGCGTTAATCTCGTCCTAAATCTGATTATGAGTGCCAGTGCTGGCACAATTTGGTATGCGGTACTACCGGGTGCGGCGCTTTATGGGGTATCGGGATTAGCCTGGAGTATTGTGGCGCTGGGACTCTCCCCTTATTTAGAACGTTTGTTTGATTTGGTGACGCCAATTCGGTTAGCGGAGTTGTCCAATCCTAACCGTTCGTTGCTCAAACGGTTAGCCACCGAAGCGCCGGGAACCTTTCAACATACCTTGTTTGTTGCCTCCTTAGCCGAAGCCGCCGCCCGGGAACTTCACTGTAATGTGGAACTGGTACGGGCAGGAACTCTGTATCACGATATTGGTAAAATGCATGATCCGTTGGGATTTATTGAAAATCAAATGGGGGGTCCCAACAAGCATGATCAAATTAACGACCCCTGGAAGAGTGCCGCGATTATTAAAAAGCATGTCTCTGAAGGGTTAGTTATGGCTCGTAAGCATCAGTTACCGCAAGCAATTCGGGATTTTATTCCCGAACACCAGGGCAAACTGCTGATTTCCTATTTTTACTTTCAAGCCAAACAACGCGCTCAGGAAAAAGGGGAAGAGTCAGTGAACGAAGCAGACTTTCGCTACGATGGACCGATTCCTCAGTCGCGAGAAACAGGGATTGTCATGCTAGCCGATGCTTGTGAAGCGGCGCTGCGATCGCTTAAGGATGTTACTCCGGACACGGCTTTAATTACGGTGAAGAAAATCCTCAAAGCCCGGTGGCAAGATAATCAGTTAGTTGATTCTGGGTTAACGAAAGAAGAATTATCGACTGTCGCCGAAGTCTTTGTCAAAGTTTGGCAACAGTGCAATCATCAGCGGATTGCTTATCCTAAAGCTGCCCTGAGTTGTCAACCTAACTAGGGGCTGCTGAATAAGTTTTGTGGTGGGGTTAGAGAGCTGGGGAAGCAATGTAGAGACGTGCCATGGCACTATGGCGAGCTGGGAGACAAAATTTCTATTCCCTCCTACTTATCCTGAGAATCAATGGCGACAATTCGATCATAAGCCACCCATACTTCGGTTCCGGGTTCTAATTGATGCAGTTTCCAACGCGCAACGGGAATTGTTTTCCGTTCACCATTGTCCATTTCAATCGTGGCAAGATTAGAGGCGCGGCTGACAACTTTCCCGGGTTCGGGTTGCACAGGTTCCGCTGCGGTGGTATTAGGAGTATTGGGGGTGAGTGGACGTTCGTCAAGGGGACGTGCGATCGCAGAAGTCCCCGCAACGGCACAGAGTACAGCACTTAGTATTGTACCTGTTAGGAGTTTGGGTGTGGAAATTCGCATATAAACCTTTGTTAATTCGGCAACGGGTTAATTTTGTTCTGGAATTAAACCTATCTTTTAGCTTAGAAATTCCCAGGCAATGAAATCATGACTCGAATGATAGATGTTTGCTCTGATGCGTAAGTTGGAAAAAAAAGAGACGGATATCTATCTTTTGGGGGTTGACTTTACAGCGCTTTTCAAGTTAGCGGGGTACACAGATAGATCCCCAACTTCTTGAAGAAGTCGGGGATTTTGCTTAGAGACTTTACCTCATCAACCTGAAATTTGCTGTATCAAATGGGAATGTCAATAATTTCTTCGGGATAGAGTTGGGAGAGTAGGTCATCTTCAACTAGCAAAATGGCATTATGGTCATTGGCTAGCTGTTTGGCTAAGGTTGATTTTCCGGCTGCCATTTTTCCACAAAATAAATAGAGAGTGGCTTGGTTGTTCATTTAGGGGTGTCTCTCTGTTCAGGTACTTATTGGTTGACGTAGAGGGAAACAGTTTTCGCCCAGTTGAGGTATCCTTTGCCGTTTAAATGTACGCCGTCAATCGTATATACTGGGTCAAGTTGTTTCTGATCGTTGGTAAAGTGTTGATGTAAATCAATGTAAGTATAGGAGAATTCGCTGGCGAGGTCTTGAAGGTGGCGGTTGACGGCAATAATATCGGAGTTGTTGACTTTTATGGAATAGTCGATGGTATTCATGGGTAATAGGCTTTGAATAAAGACTTGAGTTTCTGGGGTTTGCTGTTGAATTTGCTCTAGGATGAGGCGATAGTTTTGGGCGATTTTGTTGGCGGGTTTCTTTTCATTCCATAAGTCATTGGCGCCAATCATTAGAAAGAGCTTTTGGGGCTGGGAGGCGGTGATTTCATCGAGGCGATTAAGGACGCCATCGGTGGTGTCTCCCGATATGCCGCGATTACGGATATCAGCCTTTCCTAGGAGTTCTGACCATTCGCCTTGATCGGTGAGACTATCGCCGATGAAGATAATTTCTGATTCTGAGTTGGGCATTTGTTCAAACATCTGTTTTCGCATTTGGTGATAGTTGGATTGGTAGGTGTTGCGGCGACGGGTTATGGTTATGGTTTGTTCGATTTGTTGATTAAAGGGGAGTTTACTGATTAGGTAGGGAATGCCGCCTCTGCGAATGATTAAGATGCTGAAGAGGAGGATAAAGAGTAAGTTTAGGCTGAGGGATGTCCAAAGGATTAGGGAATTTTTGGTAGTCATGGGGAATTGGGAAGCAGGGGGAGCAATGTAGAGACGTGCCATGGCAGGTCTGGGAGCAGGGGAAGCCTAATGTAGGGGCGGGTTTAGGGACAATTGTAGGGGCGGGTTTAGGGACAATTGTAGGGGCGGGTTTAGGGACAATTGTAGGGGCGGGTTTAGGGACAATTGTAGGGGCGGGTTTAGGGACTAAATTCAGATATTCACCGATAACGGAACAACAAAACCCGCCCTCCTCACCGATAACCGAACAACAAAACCCGCCCTCTTCACCGATAACGGAACAACAAAACCCGCCCTCCTCACCGATAACCGAACAACAAAACCCGTCCTCCTCACCGATAACGGAACAACAAAACCCGCCCTCCTCACCGATAACCGAACAACAAAACCCGCCCTCCTCACCGATAACCGAACAACAAAACCCGCCCTCCTCACCGATAACCGAACAAGAATATATGCCATATTTTACCAATGAATGAAGGGCAAAAACTGCCTGGTCTTACCAATGACTGATCAATACAATCTGCCCTTTTTCTGTAGGGATTGGTTTTACTGATAAGGTGGTGTTGATGTTCTGATCATTGGATAGGCTAAAGCCCTTACTACAAACTACGGACGAGGATATAATATTTTAGGTGCTTTGAGGGGGAAAGTTGATGAGTGTGATTCCATCAGAAGGGTGCTATTGGCTGAAAAATGCCCATGTGCCACTCTCAATGTTACAGGTTCAGGATCAATCGATTTTGGAGAATCGAACGCCTGAGGGGTTGTGTTTAGTAGATATTCAGGTGGCTGAGGGGAAGGTGGCGCAAGTTGTGCGGGCGAATTCTCAGCCGATGGGAAATACGGCGGTGATGGATGTGCAGGGGGGACAGGTTTGGGCAGGTTTTGTGGATATGCATACCCATCTGGATAAGGGTCATATTTGGCAACGCACGCCGAATCCAGATGGGACGTTTGATCAGGCGTTGGAGAGGGCGAAGCAGGATAGTTTGCGGTATTGGCAAGCTGAGGATGTTTATCGCCGGATGGAGTTTGGGTTGAAGTGTAGTTACGCCCACGGAACTCAGGCGATTCGTACCCACATTGATGCGTTTGGGGAACAGGCGGCGATTAGTTTTGGCGTGTTTAAGCAGTTACAGCAGGAGTGGGCGAATCGATTGGTTTTGCAGGCGGTGGCTTTGGTGTCGCTGGATTATTATCTGACGCCGGAAGGGGTGAAGTTGGCAGATTTGGTGGCGGAAGTGGGGGGTGTTTTGGGGGGTGTGGCGTATATGAATCCGGATATTGAGGCGCAGTTGGATCAGGTGTTTCGGCTGGCGCAGGAACGGGATTTGGCGTTGGATTTTCATGTGGATGAGACGGATGATCCGGATTCGATGTGTTTAAGGAGGGTGGCGGAGGCGGCGTTGCGGTGTCAGTTTGGACGACAAATTGTCTGTGGACATTGTTGTAGTTTGGCGGTGCAGTCGCCGGAACAGGTGGCGGAGACGTTGGCGCTGGTGAAGGACGCGGGGATTGGGGTGGTGAGTTTACCGTTGTCGAATCTGTATTTACAGGATCGGAGGTTGGGGAGAACACCGCGTTGGCGCGGGGTGACGCTGATTCAGGAGTTACAGGAATATGGGATTCCGGTGGCGTTGGCGAGTGATAATTGTCGTGATCCCTTTTTTGGGTTTGGGGATCATGATCTATTGGAGGTGTTTAATCAAGGGGTAAGAGTTGCCCATTTGGATATGTTGTATCAGGAATCTCCGGCGATGGTGACGAAAACGGCGGCGGATTTGATCGGGTTGGGGAATGTGGGGCGGATTGGTGTGGGTTTGGCGGCGAATTTGGTTTGGTTTAAGGGACGCAGTTATAGTGAATTGTTATCACGTCCGCAGTGCGATCGCGTGGTGATTCGCGAGGGGAATATGATCGATACGACGTTGCCTGATTATAGGGAATTAGATTCGTTGGGTTCTTAGTTAGGGGTAAGCCTTCAAAAATCAAAAAATAGAAAAAAGCCTTGAAACTCTTTACCATTGCCCATTGCCCATTACCCATTGCCCATTGCCCATTGCCCATTCCCGAAAATTATCAGATTTTTGGACACGACTCAAATAGGATTGCTATATTGTACCACTCGCGTTAAACAGCTAATAAGCAAAAGATGAGTATCTGAAGGTGAAGATGTCGAAAGCCGTAGTTTTATTGTCTGGTGGATTAGATTCGTCTACAGTCCTCTATCAAGCAAAGGCAGAGGGCTATGAGTGTTATGCGATATCCTTTGATTATCAACAACGACATCAGCGGGAACTAGAATCGGCGATCGCAATCGCTAAATGTGCGGGTGTCCAAGATCATCAGGTGGTACGCTTTGACTTGCGCCAGTGGGGAGGGTCAGCCTTAACCGATGATACCCTCGATTTGCCCCAGACGCGATCGCTCCAGCAGATGTCTCAGAGTATCCCGATTACCTATGTCCCCGCCCGCAATACCATTTTTTTGAGTTTTGGGCTATCTTATGCCGAAGCGATCGGGGCTACAGTCCTCTATCTGGGGGTTAATGCGTTAGATTATTCCGGTTACCCCGATTGCCGTCCTGATTATATCCAAGCCATGCAGGAAGTCTTTCGCCTCGGCACAAAACAAGGGCGGGAGGGAACACCGATTCAGATTCTCACTCCCCTCGTTCAGCTCAGGAAAACAGAAATTATCGAGTTAGGCAATAAATTCGGAGTGCCTTGGCAAGAAACCTGGTCTTGCTATGCTGGGGATGAGTTGGCTTGTGGTGTCTGTGATTCTTGTCGCTTGCGGCTTGCTGCTTTTGCTGAACTTGGACTAAACGATCCCTTGGCTTATAAAAAGTATTGAGTATGGAGGGGCGGTTGTTATGAAAACTAAGCAACTTTTAAACAAACTGGGGCAATTTAGCCGACGACTTAATTCTCGAATTATCTGGGCTTATGTTGCCGTTATCCAGGTTTTACTTTTAATACTCATCTATTTAAGCTGGCCCCCCACACATTTAACCTTATTTGTTCCGGCTGACGAAGCCTCAGCTTGGCAATCGTTAATCACGGATTTTCACCAGAGCCATCCCAAAATCCGGATTAACTTGAGAACCCGAACGAATCTGGCAGGTGATATAACCTATCGGCTAAAGGAAGATTTTGTTCGGGAGTGTCAAGCCGGGAATTCACTTTATGATTTAGTGTATACAGATATTATCTGGATGCCAGAGTTTGCGGCTAAGGGGTGTCTGGTTAATTTATATGAATGGACGGCGAAAGAAGACCTCTTAAAGGCAGGATTTTTACCGAGTGCGATTGATGCCGGAGAATATCAAGGTCAGCTCTATCGGATGCCTTTGCGTTCTGATATTGGTCTCCTCTACTATCGCAAAAATTTACTGGGTAATACTCAGCCACCTGCAACCTTACAGCAATTGACAGCCCTGGCTAAACGTTGGAAAAATCAAGGAAACTATCAAGGTGTTTATCTATGGCAGGGATGGCGGTATGAAGGATTGGTCGCTACTTTTGTTGAGGTATTAAACAGCTATGGGGGATTCTGGATTAAGCCGGACAGTTTAGAGGTGGGATTGGATCAACCGGAGGCTAAACAAGCGGTTCAGTTTTTACTCAATACAATTCGAGAAAATATTTCATCTCCAGAAGTTATCTTATACAGCGAACAGGAATCCTTGGAAACGTTTAACCAAGATCAGAATACGATATTCCTGCGCCAGTGGCCCTATGTATGGAACCAATTTACTGATCCCGCGAATATCGGCGTACAAGTCTTGAATCTTTCAAGCAATCCTAATGCTAATAGTTTACGTCCAAGTGGCTGTAATGGGAGTTGGGGCTTAGGCATCGCGGAGAATTCAAAGCATCCACATAAAGCCTGGAAAGCGATTCAATATTTTACCAGTCAAGCCGCCCAGAAAAAATTGATTTTGGAGAAAGGATATTTGCCTAGTCGAGAAGTCTTATTTGATGACCCAGAAATTACGGCGAAATATCCCTATTTGCCTTCTTTAAAAGAAGCCGTCAAAAATTCAATATTGCGCCCTCCTCTTCCTGAGTATGCTCAAGCCTCTTTCATCTTGCAGAAATATCTGAGTAAATTAATTACCAGAACCGCCCTTGCCCAACAAGTTGACGATAATGAGATAACTAGACTGATGCAGGAAGCTACAGATGAAACGCGCCAACTGTTACAATTAGGGGTTGCTGAATAAGTTGTGAGGTGAGGGGGAGATGGGGAAGATGAGGAAGATGAGGGAGATGGGGAAGATGAGGAAGATGAGGAAGATGGGGAAGATGAGGAAGATGAGGGAGATGCCCTATGGTTTCCATTCAACCTCTGGGCATCAACAGAACATTCCCTTGAGGAGACAACTGCCGTTGGTGCTGTTGGTAGGCTTGTAACCAAAGAACTCCTGATACTAATAAAATTGAGAAAATGCCGAGATTTAGAATCATTAATCCGAGGGGAAGTGGAGATGTTTTGGGTATATCTGGATGAGGAAGCGGTTGTTTTTGAAAATGCTGCAAAATAAAGGCAGCATTGGGCGGTCTACGATGGACAAAAGGTGCCATAAAATAGTCCAGCCATTCGACTAAGGGGGCAGAAATTTTGCGCGTATGCTTGCGCCACATTAATTCACCTGTTTTATGGTCGGTTTCTAGTTCTAAAGGATGTTTACCCGTCAGTAAATGGACAAAGGTACGTCCTAAGGCATAGAGATCTGATTGAGGAACAGCATTACCGTTGATTTGTTCAGGTGGGGTATAACCCGGTGAAAAAACCCCTTCTCCAGTTACATCTTTTCCCATTAGTCGTTGGACAACTGTACCCGTCATTTGGCACACGGTTCCAAAATCAATTAGCACCAGTTGACCATTGGGTCGCAGCATAATATTTGAGGGTTTAATATCCCGATGGAAATATTGCTCTTGGTGCAGTGTATCTAATATATCGAGTAACTGTTTTAGCCATTCAATAGCGTTGGCTTCGGAAATGGGTTGATTATGTTTGAGCCATGATCGTAAATTTACCCCCTCCACTTTTTCCATAACTAAACAATGGAGAGGTCGGGAACGGCGGGAGACAGAAACGGTAAAGTAATCGTCTTCGGGTTGAACTTTAGGAATGCCTGGATGGTTAAGTTTCTTTAAAATTTCGGATTCTTGTCTAAACAGACGAACTAAGGTGGAATTGTTCCGGGTTAAAACTTTCAGCACTTTATGTTTTGCCCCTTTGATTGCCGCCTCTGCTGCCAAATCCTGGACTTCAAAGATTTTGGTGGGATTGGGTGCGTCTAGGGGTCGAAGGGGTTTCAGCAGCCGATATCGACTGTTGATGGTTAATGGGGTGTCACAGCCTTGGCAGTATTCCAGATACTCAGGATTTTCCCGTTGGTCGCACTTAGGGTTGATACAGTAGCTCATCGGATTTCCAGGGTGGGTTGAGATGACTTCTTAAAATTAACATCTACCTCCCGGAATAAATTAATCTTAGGACTTACGCCCAGACCCAATCTCTTACATAAGCGTAGCTTGCTTCTTTTCGGGTAGCGAGTTCTCCACCGTTAACTTTAATTGTTCCCACCTACTTATTGAGCCTGGAGAGTAAATAGAGTGACCTCTGGAGAACAGTTGAGTCGTATGGGCAGATCGCTAAAGCCAATCCCACGATTAACATAGAGCTTATTACCTGAGGCGCCATAGCCGTCACTCCAACCATCGACATGTTCCCAGTTTTTAGCTAATGCTAACCAAGACCATTGGGGTGTGAAGGGTAGGCGAATTTGTCCGCCATGAGTGTGTCCTGCAACGGCTACAGGTGCGGTATTGGCAGGTAAAGCTAGAAATGATTTGGGATTGTGCATCATTACAATTCTGGGATTGGTGGATGGCACTTGCGCGATCGCCTCTTTTGGTTGATCCTGGTTTGCCAGATGGGAACCAATGCCGACTAAATAAAACGAGTTGGTGTTTCCGTCACTGAGATTTTCTCCAGAGTTTCCCGGTGGAGGTAATTGGACAGCTTGGTTTTCCAGAACCTCTATGCCAACGTCTTCCAACGCCGCCTCCAACCGCGCCGCTAACTGCTCTTTGGGTGGAGTATCCAGGCTAATCATACCGTAGTCGTGATTCCCTAATACGGCATAGGTGGGAATATTGGCTTCGGGTAAGGGACGGACTAAATCAACGATGTTAGCAATTTCTGGGTCTGTGCCTTTAAAGGCATGGTAAATAAAGTCACCGCTAATCAGGACGACACTAGGGCGTTCTTCTATCAGTTTGGCGATACTACGACGGACAGTGGGGGTATTATCTAGCCACATTCCGTATTGAAAATCGGAAATTAATCCAATTCGTTGGTCTTGCCAAGCTGTAGGAAGATTGGGAATGACGGCAACTTCTTCTTCTGTGTCGAGGATATAAGGCTCAACCAAGCCCCAAATTAAAAGGATACAGAATAGTCCGACTAAACCTAAGAGAATATACTTGATTTTTTTCATGGTTCATTGTTGATTGGTAATCCTCTCCCCTAGCTCCCAGACGCGCCATGGCGCGTCTCTACAAGTTCCCCTTCCTGTTGCCTAATCAATGCAATATTACTTTGTCAATCGTCGTCTGGTCATCTAAGGGGGTAGCCCGATTAGTGGTTTGGCTGGAGGCGATCGCATCCCAAACCCAGCCGTCATTGTGAATCAGTGCCAATAGCAGCCGTCGGCGTTTGGTGACGTGTTTGGTGGCGTCCCAGAATTGGCGATCGCTAACCGTGGGAATCCCGTGTTTCCTGAGTCGTTCCAGGGGGGGAAGCGGTGGGTTTTCCGAGGCGGGTTCTAAGTAAGCGGATTTAAGGGTTTTCAAATAAGCCGCACTTGCCCGACGTGCTGCACCTAGCGCCGCTGGATCGGGTTGATTGGACGTTTTGACACCATATTCTAAGATAGTTAGCGCTTCATCAAGAGCCACTAAACTCAAAATGATCGAGCGAGAGCGTTCGATGCTGTGGAAATAATGAAGAATCGGGTAAGTTAGATGGCGTTCTCCCTGTTGGGCGAGCATGGGCGTCAAAGCAATTAAATGCTGGTCAAATTGCCCAAAATCTTTGCCATTCCAGGCTCTGACCAGAATTTCGTCAGCCGTACCACCGAGAGCGGAAATATAAACCGCGAGTTGGCGTTGCTGAGTCGCGGCTGAAACAACAGGTAAGAGATAGGCGATTGCCAAGGTAACTAAAAAGAACCCATTCACCGAAGCAATTGCGGTGGCAATTTGCCAAACTGCACCTTGAGGACTATAACTCCCCATGCCTAGGGTAGAGATGGTATAACCGACAAAGTAAATTCTTTCTAACGTAGTGGCGGGAAGTTTTTTCGGCGTTACCACAGCCGTTTCATCGGCGCTAAACAATAATGTCCATCCCGCCCACGTTAAGGTAAACCAAAGCACGGTAACACTAACGATAACTATCCAGCCTGTAACTAGCAATAAACGGTGATGGGAACGCCAGCGATGAATCTTAAGCGCGATTCTCCATAGCCAAGCCGAGAGTCTGCTGGTTAGAGGTCCTCCTCCGCCCACTGTCAGTGTGGTGATCAGGACATCAATGGAGACAATGATGAGAATGAGCAGTCCGGAAATGACTAGCAGAATCGACATAAGGGAAATTAAAACAGTCCATGCGATCGCAGGTTACCTCACCCCAAGGAAAAAAACCTGCATCTGAGGGAATAGGTAGGGGTGTGGGGTGTCGGGTGTCGGGTGTCGGGTGTTGGGTGTCGGGTGTCGGGTTTCGGGTTTCGGGTTTCGGGTGTGGGGTGTGGGGTGTCGGGTGTCGGGTGTCGGGTGTCGGGTGTGGGGTGTCGGGTGTCGGGTGTGGGGTGTCGGGTGTCGGGTGTCGGGTGTCGGGTGTCGGGTGTGGGGGAAATCTTTCCTTGAGCCGATAACGTTACTAAACCCACTGTGTTGGGATCAAATCTAAGCCTAGAGAGAGGGGATTCCTGACTAGGGTTAACTAACAGTCCGTAAATATCTAGACAATTAGTGACATAACTGGACATTTTCTGTGATATAATCAGGCAATGTCTAGTTTAACCCCCAACAAGCAGCTACTCGACTTTGTGTGACGGTCTTGCA
>NZ_JAVJUO010000208.1:0-31293 GCF_040220555.1 Coleofasciculus sp. C1-SOL-03 | reverse complement strand
CATTTATTTGTTCGGCACGACCTACAGGTAGAACCTAGAAAACTTAAGATTATAGGGTTCCAGTAGAGACTATTTGTTACAATAACGCATCTACTGGGTAAAAATCTTAGTGCGTTCATAAGGCTTTTCAGTCTTAACTCCTTAGCAGAAATGGCGAGGAGGGGCATAAAGGCAAAAGTTCCTGATGTCCACCGAGAACAGCGGCTCTTCGTGGTAACAGCAGGAGAGAATCCCCAACTAGATTGCTTGCAATTAGTTGGGGTCTGTTCAAATGCAAACCGCCCCCGAAGATACTCAACGTGCGATCGCGAATACCATTACTCTACTGCAACAGATCCAAGAGCAAGGAGTTACAGCCGCAGAAGTAGCTACCGCTAAACGCTCAATTACCAGCCAATATCCCGTCACCCTTGCCCATCCCGATAACCTAGCCCAAACCATTCTCGACAATCAAGTTTACGGGTTAACCCCCGACGAACTGCGAGAGTTTGTGCGTCACATTGAAACCGTTAGCGTCAAACAAGTCAATCAGGCGGCGAAAGAATTACTCCATCCTGATAATCTAGTAATCGTAACAGCAGGTTCAGTACAAGACTAAACAAATGTCCTTAAATCGGCTCGTAGTAGGGGCTTTAGCCCCTCTCCATCCCCCCTACCAACATCAATGGCTGCGCCGATGCTTAACCGCAATCATTGGACTAATTCTCGGAATTAACCTACTATGCTTCCCCGCGATCGCGGCGACTCCAGCCATAGAAGTTAACGTGAGTTTAGGCAATTCAGCCAATGAACTCAAGTTCTTCCCCAACCAATTTGAATTTGTCGCAGGCAAACGCTATAAACTATTGCTGGATAATCCTAGTCCTCAAAAGCACTACTTCACCGCCAAAGACTTTGCTGATGCAAGTTGGACGCAAAAAGTTGAAGCCGCCAAAGTCGAAGTTAAAGGAGCAATCCACGAACTGGAACTCAAACCCAGTGGCGAGGCTGAGTGGGTATTTGTACCAATGAAACCCGGAACCTACGAACTTCATTGTTCAATTTCTGGACATACAGAAGCTGGTATGGTAGGAGAAATTACCATAAAACCTGAATAACTTGGTTAAAAAAGGCGATCGCACGTTGGTTAACTTTTCCTAAGATGAGTGAAGTGCGATCGCATCAGACGGAGTATGATTGAGACTATTTTCTGCCAACAATCCCCTAGACGCGATCGGCGGGATAAGGAAATAATACAGCAGTTTGCTCTGCTATGCGGTACATTTTCGATCCCCCTAAATCCCCCTTAAAAAGGGGGACTTTAATCTACTGTACTTTATTACAGAATTAAGCGCTGTAAGTAGGGCTTGCTCCCCCGGCAATGGTGTCAACTTAAGCCACAATCCTTGTCAACTTCCGGTAGATCCCCGACTTGGAGAATCCAATTTATTCGGGATAATCAGGGTTTCAACAAAGAAGTCGGGGATCTGGAGTAGCGTAAGCTGATCTCAATTCTCCGATAGCTTCCCCAGCTTCCAGACGTGCCATGGCACGTCTCTACAACCCCAGTTCCCTACCCCACCACAAAACTTATTCAGCAGCCCCTATTTACCCTCGCTTTGAGATTGACGAATGGGAATCTCAATCCAAAATCCAGTTCCTTCTCCTGGCTGAGAACTGCATTTAAAGATTCCCCCATGTTTTTCCACGATAATTTGATAACTAATCGAAAGCCCTAAACCCGTTCCTTTACCAATCGGCTTAGTTGTAAAAAAGGGATCGAAAATTTGTGATTGAAGTTCTGGGCTAATTCCTGCACCACTATCAGCAATCTGAATGATGATATGAGTTGGAGATGAGCCTTGATTCTTCTCTATTTCTATTTGTGTGGTGTTATTCGGACTATATTGGTTCTCATTAGTCTTCGATTGAACAGTTGTGGAAATCGTAATCCTCTGGTTATCTGAATCACAGTCTTCTAACGCATCGATCGCGTTGCTCAAAACATTCATAAAAACCTGGTTGAGTTGACTGGGATAGCATTCAACCAGCGGCAACTCCCCATAATTTTTGATCACCTGAATCCCTGGATGATTGGGTTTCCCTTTCAGGCGGTATTGTAAAATCAGTAGCGTACTCTCTATCCCTTCATGAATATCCACTAACTTTTTCTCGGCTTGGTCAAGGCGGGAAAAGTTTCGCAACGACAAAACTAGCTTGCGAATCCGTTCCGATCCCATTTTCATCGACTCTAAAAGCTTGGGTAAATCTCCTTCTAAAAAGTCTAAGTCGATGAGATCTAACAATTCAAGAATCTCTGGCTCTGGCTGAGGATAATATTTCTGATAGGAATGAATAATATTCAGTAAATCCTGAGCATATTGGCTCGTATAAACCAAGTTTCCATAAATAAAATTAACCGGATTATTAATTTCATGAGCGACCCCAGCAATCAACTGTCCCAGACTCGACATTTTTTCAGTTTGAATCAGTTGAGCTTGAGTTTGCTTAAGATGGTGAAACGCACTTGCCAATTGTTGGGCTTGGGCTTGAGTATGGGTAAATAATTCCGCTTGCTGAATCGCCACCGCCGCTTGATCGGCTAACTTTTTTAGCAGTTTAATCTCTGAGGGAAGCCAATCTCGACTAGCTTTACATTCTTGAGCAATTAAAAATCCCCACAGAGGTTGCTCCCATCGGGGACAAGGAAGACTCTCCAGCATAACGGGTATCTCATGAGCTTGAGGATTTTCCAGCCCAATGGGGACAATTAAAGCGGCTTTTACTTGGCAACGTTTTAAGAACTCTTGTTGATCCGGAGTTAATCGAGCTTGAGTGACATCCTTAATTACTCCTAAATTACCCCGCTGATACACTTGAATCTGGGCTTTCGAGAAATACTGTTGCGGATCGTCAATATCTAAAAGCGATAACCACTCACCTGTCATTGATTCCACAATAACTTGACCGTGGGAATCATCGGTAAACCGATAAATAATCACTCGGTCAGTGTTCAGCAGTTGACGAACTTCTCGTACAATCGTTTGTAGGGTAGTTTTCAGATCAAGAGTGCTGCGAATTTGGTTGGTGACTCGCTGTAGCGCCCGCCCTTGCTCTAGAGATTGTTGTAACTTCGCTGTGCGTTCAGCCACTTGGCATTCTAAGTTACTATTTAGGGCTTGTACTTGAGCATAAAGTTTATATTGCTCGATCGCCATGGCAAAATGATGACCGAGTGCGATCGCCAGTTCAATGTCGTAATTCGTCCACGGTTGAGCTTGATTCCGTTTGACTTCTCGCCACTGTTCAAACGATTGGCGGGGACTACGTTGTTTTTCATTGGTGTTAAACTCTCCCGCCCACAAAATTTCTTGCACCACTTGGGAACGAAAAATACTTAGATACCCCAGGAATGAGGAGCGATAATACAAGGGTATTACTAACCACCCGCGAATGGGAGTCCCATCAAAGGCTGGAGCCAGACTCGCCAACTCGGAGACTTGATCCAAATCGTTGACGATGAGTGGCTGACAACCGACAGGAGTCGAAGTGGATTCAGATGAGCCATTGGCGGTGTCAACGGTTCTATCCCTGGTTACCCATTGGACAAACACAGGATGCTCTTCCAGCATCGTCGGACTATCTCCCTCTTCCAGGGTAGGTTGTGTTCCCCATATCAGACACTCCGCCCTCGAATTCACCCGATCTGGGGCGATATAGAGTCTACCTCCCCAACTTGATAGAGCGCTAACCGTTTCTTGTAATGCAGCTTGGAGTTGAATTGTGGGTAACGAATGCAGCAAGGTAGAGACACGATTAATCGTCGCTTCAATCTGATGCTGCTGACGGGTTTGGGATAAGAGATTAGACTGGGCAATGGCAATGGACACCTGATCCACCACCGATTGGACAATCTGCAATTCCCGTTGGCTAATGCTACGGGGTGTGACGTGATGAGAGACTAAAAGTCCCCAGAGTCGTTTTTGAGATCGTTGAGCCTGAATATCATAATGGACAATGGGTAAAACCATGGAAGACTGGACACCCATTGCTCGTAAATACTTGACATGACAAGCATCTACGGGACGATAGTGAATCGGTTGCGGGGTGGAGCGATTCTCCGTTTCTGAGGGTTCTAAGGGTGATAAACCAATTAGTCCCTCGGAAACATCCACAATGGAACGCAAGCGCTCGGTAAGGTACAATTGACGGGCTTGTTCGGGAATATCATCGGCGGGGAAGTTTAATCCGTTGAGAGAAGACAGTCGATTGGTGTTGACTGATTCAGCAATCACCTGTCCACCACCCGACGGATTAAAGCGGTAAACCATGACGCGATCAGTTCCTAACAACGATCGCACTTCTGCAACTGTGGCATTTAAAATCTCTTGTAATTCTAAGGATTGGCGAATCCGATTCGTGATCCGGCGCAACACGTCTTCTTGATCGAGTTCTGGTTGTAACACTGTCCTACTCCTATGAAACACTCTCTGATTCTGGGTTAGGGGGCAATCCAAGTTACGAATCAGATGTCTAGCTCGATGCACCGACTTCACAAATCTGTATGAATATACTTAACTTACAGTGTAAGGATTCTTTGAGCTGAAATCATTTTTCACATAAAACTCAGCCGTGAGCGAACCCTAACCTGAACGCCCTGAGTTGTCTGTCACGCCTTTAATGGGCATACCCCCACACCTTTTACACCCCTGAATTTAGATGCACATCAGCGAATCAGACGGTAAATGTGATTCTACCGTTTCCTCTGAATCACCTGAAAGCGGAAGAGTATGCGCCTGTTTCAGATTTACCGATCCACGAGTTTGCAGTTCGCCTGTGCTACATGCTGTCGGATATGTTGACGAACATTCATCAGCATTTTTCCCAAATGATTCTCACCAGTTTGATCCTCACCACACCCCCAGTAGTAATCTGTGGGAGAATCCTCAACAATCACTTCTTCTCCGGTGTTCAGCAGGATTTGCTGAATATCAGGATGGGTAAGAAACTTGGTCAAAACCCCTCGCCACATAATCTGTTGTTTGACCTGTTCCCAATCAGGACGATGGTGGCGGGTGCGATCGCGTCCGAGGAGGGCGGCTTCTGTTGGTGTTGCCACATTTTTGATTGTCCTGATCAAGGCTTCGTCTGTCGTCCCGACGAACTTGTGCGCCTGATAGTAATGCTCAACGGTTTGCCAACACCAGCCATCGATCTGGATCGGGTGGGGAGAGAAGTTGGAAAAGCAGCCATAGGGTTCCTCAACCTTATAAAAGTAAATTGTCATGGCAAAACTGTCAAACTATTTCGCTGGGCAAAAAGCCTCGTCATCAGACGAGTCATGGTTTCGGGTGCGACGTCGGAAACGATATCCCTGAAGCCCACCCCAGATTTAAGGGTTTAGTTATCTAGTCCTTTTTATTGGTCAACCGACGGCTGATTGACATCTAAATCTTATGGTAGCGATCACGAGGCGTTTACGAGCAGGGAGAGGGAAAGCTGGGGGAGCTGAGGAGCGGGAGAGAGCGGGTCAAAAAATCTAAATTCGTGCTGATCAAGTCTGAGACGAGGGCAAAGTATGACGTGAGGTGAATCGCCAAACCCGCTAAAACAATAGCAGCCTGACCTGACTCATCTAAGGAATCTCCTCTTGCTATCACTAGCCTAAATAGAGTTGCACTGAACTACTACTCTTGAGTGGTCTTCAGTTGCATTGCTCCCAAAAATTAATTGAGGAAATATTAGCGGCTATGGTTGGGCTGCTATTGTTCAGTTGGATCGTTTCACTATCTGATGTGGCAGATATTACTGATACAAGGGAAATAAGATGGATAGTTATTTTACCTCCTGAACTCAACAGTGAACGGAAGTGTAATATCTGTCACTGGAAGCTTTCTTGCTTGCTTCAATTTTTAATGTATCACTGTTCCGGACAATGGTGTCAAAATGATAAACTAATTTACTTTCCGTTAAAATCTGTAATGTAATGGGGGGAATGTCGAAAAAAAAAAGAGTCACTTGCGCGACTCTCTTGATTATCAGGGTGCATCTACATATCAAACTATAGCACTTTGGGGATGAGGGGTGTAACCCCCTATTTTGTTCGCAATAGCCAAGGAATAGTGCTGAAACCTAATCTATAAAAGGGTTTCGGAGAAAAATGGATAAAAAAACAGCGCTCATTTTGTTACAAAAATTAACTAAGATAGAAGAATATAGTCACCCTGAATCGGGAACCATGCAAACAGCTACCCCACCATCAACCCGTAAAGCTTGGGCAAAGGCGATCGCTCAACCCGCCACTGAATTTCCCCTAACCCCCTTACCGATTCTCTCTGGTAGAATCCCCCAAGGGTTACGAGGTTCTCTATATCGCAATGGACCTGCCCGTTTAGAACGAGGGGGTCAACGGATGGGACATTGGTTTGATGGGGATGGCGCTATTTTAGCGGTTCATTTCACCGATGCTACAGCCACTGGGGTCTATCGCTACGTGCAAACCCCCGCCTATCAAGACGAAGCCGCCGCCGGGACATTACTTTACCCTAACTATGGCACCAAAGCCCCAGGGCGAATCTGGGAACGGTGGGGTAAACCTGTGAAAAATAGAGCAAATACCTCTGTATTACCCCTACCGGATAAATTACTAGCCCTGTGGGAAGGCGGGAATCCTTACGCACTCGACCTGCAAACCTTAGAAACTTGGGGACGCGATCGCTTAGACTATTTAGCCGAGGGAGACTCGTTTTCAGCCCATCCCAAGTGTGATCCAGAAACGGGTGAGATATTTAACTTTGGCATCAGCATCGGACTTAATTCCAGCTTAAATCTCTACAAAAGCGACTCAACGGGCAAAATCGTCCAAAAAGGAACGATACCACTCAACGGCATACCCCTAGTTCATGATTTTGTCCTCGCAGGCTCTTATCTTGTCTTTTTCGTACCACCTGTACAGGTGAATCTCCTACCCGCCGCATTGGGGGTGAGTAGCTTTGGCGAGGCGATGGAATGGCGTCCCCAATTAGGAACCCAAATTTTAATCGTTGACCGAGAAACGCTTTCATTAGCCGCCCGTAGCGAAGCCGATCCTTGGTTTCAGTGGCATTTTGCCAATGGCTATGTGAATCAGCAGGGTTCTATCGTGGTCGAATTTATTCGGTATCCGGATTTTGGCACAAACCAACGTCTCCAAGACATCGCCATGGGTGAGATTCATACCGTTACCAACGAGACATTATGGCAGGTTGAGATCCATCCCCAAACTGGGATGATTATCGCCGAACGGGAATTATTGGATCGATACGTCGAGTTTCCAGTGGTTCCAGACGCGCAAGTGGGTCAAACCTCTCGTTCCATTTATCTAGCACTGCATCGCCAAGATATGGATCACCGTCGCGAAATTTATAGTGCGATCGCCCGCTTTGATTGTCAAACCCAAACCCTAATCGAAGCCGATTTGGGTAAGAATCGCTATCCTTCAGAACCCATCCATGCACCTGACGCGCTGAATCCAGAACAGGGGTGGATCTTAACCATCGTTTATGATGGAAATTCTGACCAAAGTGAAGTGTGGATCTATGACAGCGATGCTCTGGATCAAGAACCTGTCTGTCGGCTGCAATTACCACAGGTCATTCCGTTAAGTTTTCATGGCAGGTGGAAATCTGTTGGGTAAAGTTTTCATTGGTCGTTGGTTATTTATGCTTAAACATAAATAACCTGACGATAAAAAGGAGGTTACCACGAAATATTTTAAACTGGCTTGAGTTTCAAAGCAGTCTACTATCGAGGTTGACAGTCAGGGGGATCAGTTCGATTACAACCAGGGGGCGGACTTTGTTCTGTTGAAGCTAGCACTAACTTCTGCTGGTTTACCCAAAAAGAGGAATCAAGTCTTCCTGGTTCAGAGATGGACAGGCTAGCGGACAAAACCCAACTATAAATGTGCATTGTAGATGTCATTTGCAGCGCTTATATATCCAGACTGACGTTTTTGCTTCTTTAAGGAGAGTTAAACATTAACCTCTACAAAAAAGATCTCAAATGCGTAAGTCATGTAATACTTGCTTCAGACTGTTCAATGCTTGATCCGTATAAAACTGGAAAAAATAATAAATTATATAAAATTGACGACTAAGGGAGTCGAACAGAAGCAACTATGGATGGAGAATAAAATTTATAGATTTGTGATAAATATTTGTTGCAATTATAGTTATTAGAATTAAACTTGATGATTGAGAATAGGGAACAGAAAACAGTGGGTAAGTAGGTGGACACAATTAAAGTTAAAGGTGGAGATGAGGAAGGAACGGGGAACAGTAAGAAGTTGAAACTTGTTTACATAACTTAATCTAGTTATGAAGTGTAATGTTCCGAAGAAATGGTATTATGTCCACCTACTTATCTTTTGGCTTCTGCCTTGTCCCAACCAACAAGGGAATAGTTAATCCGGATTTAGCGATAGTATTCGCACAAAATTATCAGCGTAAACTCATCTATTAACATTCAATGGATTACAAAACAGCCCGTAACTTTGTGATTAATCAAGCCACAGCATCTGACCAAAATCAAGACGCATTTTTAGTACGTCTCAAGTCTAAACAACCACCGATTCCCGGTCAAATCACCAATATTTTATTAGCGCTGAAAATGATATTTGAGGGTCTGCGAGATGCATCGACTCTAGACCGAGAACTTGCTCATTCCCTATATTTGTTGGCTTATGAGAGCCGACAACAGTTTGAAGCCGGACGCCGGGTTAGTGTGAATTGGCCCCCCCTGCTCGATGAAGACCTCAAGCGCATTGCTCGTGAGGTTGAGAGTATTTTTTCAGGGGTTTGACATAAGACATAAGACAAATAGCTAGTGCAGCGCGGCTTCAAATACTAACCAGTTAACAAGCTTCCTAAAAGCAGCTACATTATGTTCCTCATAGCCTTCTGCCCTCTACCTTCGGACTTCTGCCTTCTTGTACTAGCGATTTCGCAACTCAATTTCAAGTTTATCTAAATCTTCGGGCAAGAAAACCGTGATCCGCCCATTAATTGGTTTGCCATTCTCAGTTCGAGTTACTTCTAACCAATAGGCAAAGCGATCGCCTAATAAAAGCTCGCCTTGTCGTGCTATTAGCATTGGTCGATTCTGTCGCCGAGCTAAATCGATGGTTGCGGGTGTGGGATAAGCGTATATCAGGTTAGCTCTCTGGTAATCTTGATAGATTGCTGGACCATAAATAACGCGCAGTGACTCTGTGAGTCGTTCCGGAGTCACGCCGTTAATCATGTCATAGAAGGAAATTTGCTCACTTTGAATGATACCGCGATTCGTGGGAAAGGCGATTTGACCTGGCGGAAGTACCGAGGCTTCAAATTTAAATCGTTGAGCGGCGGTATTCTGTTTAGTCACGACTAAGCCATCGCCAATACCGGGTTCTAAGGTCGGATGAGCCGCAATCCAAGCCGCGACGGTTTCCACGGTTTGACCGGGTAACGCCTGAGCGGGATTGGCTGTCAACCCCAGTATCATGCCAATGAATAGAAATGACCCCAGTTTACTTTTCTTCATCGCCAGCCTCCTTGAGGTTTGCTTTTCCTATAAACAATTATGGCAGTAATGACAGTCATTCTGTCGCTACTGTTGGCTGACTTGGCGGAATCTGCTCGATCGCGATTAAAGCTTCCATGACTGACTTGACAATCGGTGCAGCTACCGTAGATCCAAAAGCATTTCCCTTGGGTTCATCCACCACCGCCATCACCACATAACGGGGAGAATCCACACTGAGAATTCCCACAAAGCTGGTAATTTTAGCATTGGTAAAATACCCCCCCGTAGGACTGGCTTTCTGAGCCGTTCCCGTCTTCCCCGCCACTCGATACCCTGAAATTTGAGCCGTTTTTCCTGTGCCTTGGCTAACCACTTGTTCCATCATTTCCAGAACCTTCTGGCAGGTTTCAGGTGAAAAGATGGGGCGGGACGTACTCAAGCGCGGTTGCCAATAAAGCTGACCTTGACTATCAAAAAGTCCCTGGACAACATGAGGCATAACCAACTTACCCCCATTGGCTAACGTAGCATGGAGTTGAACAAGCTGAAGCGGCGTAAGGGAAAAGCCTTGACCAAACGCTGTGGTTGCAGGTTCAATCGGGGAACTGGTAAACTTCCGCTGATTTTTGAGCTGTCCGGCACTTTCAAAGGGCAAATCTGTTTCCAGTCTCTGCCCCAATCCCAATCGTTCTAGCCAACCATAGTAAACCTCCGGTTTCATTTGTTGCATCATCCGCACCATGCCCACGTTACTGGAATGTTGCAGGATTTGCGGCGGATTGATCATGCCATGGGCTTTTTTGTCATAGTTGGCAATGGGCCACCGACCGATCTGAATCGACCCCGTATCGTTGAATAGACTATCAGGACGAACCGCCCCAGATTCCAGCGCGATCGCCACATTCAGAGGTTTAAACGTGGAACCCGGTTCATACAAATCTGCCAATGCCCAATTTTTAAACAAACTAATATCAGACTTAGAAAATTGATTAGGGTTATAGGTTGGCTCTGACACCAACACTAACAAGGAACCATCCAAGGCATCCATAACAATTACAGTGCCTCGTTTGGCATTAAATTCCTTAATTTTTTGCTTCAGTGCAGAACGTGCCGCACGTTGTAAGCGACTGTCTAAGGTCAGTTTCAACCGCAGATCATCCGAGTGGATAAACCCTTCGGGAATATGATCCGGCATCAATGTACCGTTACCTGCCCGACTCATTCGCAGTGTGCGGACTTCTCGTTCTAATAATTTTTCCTGAGAATACTCAATTCCTGCCTGACCCTGATGATCAACATTAACGTACCCAACCACATCGGCGGCTAACTCTTGCTGAGGATAAAGGCGAGAATATTTGGGAATCATTTCAATCCCATCCAAACTTAATTGAGCGATTTTGTTAGCGGTATCTTCGGGTAATGAGGCGCTAATTTGAATGCCCGTATTTCTTTTATTAAATAGCGTTTCCAATTCCGTCACCGTTTTGTCCAGGATTGGTGCTAGCTGAGTGGCGATATTGGCTTTCGATTGTTTAAAGAGTTTAGGATGAACGTACAGGGTATAGACACGCCGATCCACCGCCAAAACATTACCATTCCGGTCAACAATTGGACGACGCGGAATAAACGGGCGCATATAAATCATCTGCTGTTGCCGTGCTTTCTCTTCCAAGTTGGGTGAGATGACAACTTGCAGCCGATATAAATTAAATAAAAGCCCAAAACTTCCTGCCATCATGATTGCCCAAATTAATAGCAATCTAAACCCAGGGCGTTGGACAAGTGTTGACCCTTCACGACCTTCGTAGGGAACCTGGTTTTGAATGTTAAGTTTTGAGTGTTGACCCTTCGCGACCCTCGTAGGGAACCTGGTTTTGAGTTTTGAGTTTTGCATTCGATCATTCATCTTGCCCAACTGGAGTTTAGACTTAAGTGAACGGCTCTTTGGTACTTGTGGTGGAAACTCTAGTTTTTAGGGAACAGGGAACAGGGAACAGGGAACAGGGAACAGGAAAATCCTTATCCAGCAAGCCTTTGACCCAATTCAATAACTTTTCATTATCACCATAACTCCTGGAGAGCCAGAAGCAAGCTACGTCCTTTGTCTGAGGTCATTTGTTCACTGCCTTATCTCCCCCAGCTCGCCATAGTGCCATGGCACGTCTCTACATTGCTCCCCCAGCTCCCCCAGCTCCCTCAATATCCCAAAGGAGTCTTTGCCAAGGTTTCTTGCTCAGGCTTCTGATTCGGAGATTCCTGGACTTGGCGTTGAGGTGCTGGAGAAAGATAAATAGTATTGGCGGTATTGGGGATTACCAAACCTGTAGCTGGGCGTTCCGCTTGTTGAGCGAGTTGATCTTTGATGATTTCATTCGTCGTTGTCAGATCACGCTCATTCCGTTGCAGCGTTCCCAATTTGCGGTATTCTTGTGTCCACTGCTGCTGGGTATATACAGTCCAGGAATAAATGGTGAGTGTCACAATACCCAGGATCAGTGTAATCACATCAGAACCGCGTTGCAGGATCATGAGCGATCGCAGCCAGCCAGGAGTCCGCTCTCGTGAGGTGTTCAGCCTTTCTACTTTTTGGTGACTGGTTCTAGACGCCAAGGGTGACACACGGCTGGATCGAGATGAGCGCCTGCTCGCGGAAACCGAAACGTGGCGAGAAGGATGACGTTGAATTGGAACAGAACGAGAGACAGCATTCATAAGCGTTTGGCAGATCTTTGCGTTTTGAGTTTTTAGTTTTGTGTAGGAGCAAGTTTGACTATTGTCATTTCTTACCTGACAAAGGATATAACTAAACTCGCCCCTACCGAGTTTTGAGTGCAAGAGTGTTGGCTGTTAACCATTGACTGAGAAAATTCTTCCCCATCGTCCCCATCGTCCCCATCGTCCCCATCTCCCCTATCGTCCCTATCTTCCCCATCTCCCCCATCTCCCCCATCTCCCCCATCTCCCCCATCTCCCCCATCCCTCCTGTTAATTCGGTTTAGCAACTTCCCATGACAAGTCAGAAGTCGGCGCGGGGGATTGAGAGGACGAGGGATTCGATTTCATCGCATCAGAATGGCGCACTGGGATTTGCAAAATGAACTCAGTCCCTTGACCCGGTTGCGATCGCACGTCTAATTGACCCTGATGTTGGTTAACAATGGTTTGATAGCTCACAGTTAAACCCAAACCTCGACCTTCTCCAACGGCTTTGGTGGTGAAAAATGGCTCAAAGATACTCGGGAGAATGTCTGAATTAATACCTAGACCATTGTCGGCGATACTAATTTGTATCCGATCCTCATCCGTAGAATGGATGCTCGGTTGCCATTGCGTTCGCAGGGTAATCATTTTATCAGAATTGGGCGAACGATTGAGGGCTTCAATGGCATTCGTCAGAATATTGAGAAATACCTGATTGATGGGCTTGGGGTAACATTCGACATGGGGCAGGTTATCATAATGGCGTTCTATGGAGATCGTATTGACGAATTGGTTGTGCAGGATTAACAACGTATTTTCCAACGCCGCATTGATATCAATCAGTTTCAAGGAAGCTTCGTTGTGCCGCGAGAATCGCTGCAATAACTGCACGATTTCCTGAATACGCTGGGTTCCCGATTGCATGGATTGCAAAATTTTCGGTAAGTCCTTGCTCAAAAAATCAATTTCTACGTCCTCCAACAGGTTTTCCAGCGTCGGTGAGGGATTGGGATATTCCCTTTGGTAGGCTTGGACTAAGCGCAGCAAGTCATTGACATAATTTTCTAGGTAAGGAATATTGCCATAGATGAAACTAATGGGATTATTGATTTCATGAGCTACCCCAGCCACCATTCTGCCTAAACTGGACATTTTTTCACTCTGAATCAGTTGGACTTGAGTCAGCCGCAGTTCTTCAATCATTTCTGCCAGTTTTTGGGCTTGCATGGCATTATGTGCCGCTTGTTGCTGGGTACGGGTATATAAATATGCCTGTTGCAGGGAAATCGCCAGCTGATCAGCAACCGCTTGTGCCAGTTCTTGATCGTGTTTTGACCAATAGCGGATGTAAGCGCATTGATTGAGGTACAAAATAGCATAGAGTTTACCATGGGCTTGCACCGGAACCACTAATGAGGATTTAATTTGGGCATTTTGGTATTCTTCGTTGTGGACATCAATCCGTTCATCTTGGCTTACGTCGGGAATCACGACCGCCCGTTGGTGCTGAATAATCCACTGCGTAATCGGACCTTGGGGATTGAATGTGTCCTTGCAAGGGGCGAAGGGTTGGCGATACACCTCATAGAGATGCTTCTGGTGTAATGACTCACCCTGACGGGGCGCGATCGCAGCGTCCGAGTTAACGGTTGGCAAATCTGAGGTTTGGTAATCCTCGACTAAATGCACCAAACATCGATCCACTGCTAACGCCGAACACAGATGGCTAATCGCTTCGGTTAATATGGTCTGGGGATCAAAACTCTGGCGAGTTTGGCTGGTAATATGATTAACAATCTGCTCCCGAATGGCTTGCTGCTGGGTTTGTTCGTAGAGTTGGGCTTGACGGATAGCAATTTCTAAGGATTCGGCGATCGACTCTAAAAATTGAATTTCCGGAGTTGCCCAAAACCGAGGATGCTCACAAAGACAAGCAATAAACCCAATTCCGTTTTCTTTACCCGTGACGGGAATCAATAAGTTGGCTTTATAGTCCCAAGGAGAGGGATTGGGAATAAATGATGGGGGATTGGCAGAGGATTTCTGCACAAGCCGTTGCACTCTCCCGCGCAGTCCTGTCGGTGTCAAGTGCGCTGTTCCGTGATTAACGATCCGTTTCCCTTCTGCGATCGCCCGGGCTAGAGTGCCAAAACCCTCTAGGGGATACTCTCCCAAATAGGAGGGCTGATCCTCATGCTGACGACGTTCGCAGACAATCTCCACTTGCCCCCGTTCTTCCCAATACCAGAAAAAATTACAACAGTCCAGTCGAAGCAATGCCGCAATTTCGTCTACGGCTGTTTGCACTACAACCGATAATTCTAGGGAATTACGGATGCGATCGACAATTTTTTGGGTTAGTGCTGCTTGCCTTGGGGGATACTTGATCCAAGCTTGGATCGATTGAAAAGCGTGATAAAAATTAGAAAACACAATGCATTCCTTAAACAATCCTCAGCACCCACCTTGACGGCTTGTCCTGATTTTATAGGTTAAACCGCCAAAAAAACCCTATACTAACAATTATGCAGCTAATTTAGTGATTCTACGTAATTCTGCAGAATTTACTGAATCATAATCAACCTTCAGACAACTGGGTCAGGCAAGCGGGTGAATGTCATTCCAGTCTATCGGATACATCTTTCTCTTCGGTTAGTGAAACGGCGCGTAAGCGCAGCGTAGCGAAGTGCTACTCTTAGTGATCGGTTAGAGTGGGATCATTCTCGCTGAATTAAGGGAAAAAAGCAGTAGTCGTGTTAAAACTATAAAGTTATAGTAAGCTAACATAACGTCTGATTTGACGCAGTCCTTAACACCAAGGGGAGTGTATGACTAAGAAATTACTGAGTTTGCTGTTTGTATTGGCTTTAGGAGCTAGTTTGGGCGCTTGCCAAGGTGGTGCCGATACCGAAACTAGCCCTGCAGAGAATGGTGCTACCGAGTCTCCGGCTGAGTCTCCGGCTGAGTCTCCGGAGTAGAAGCACAACCAACACACACAGAGATCGCCCGACGATCGCTTATCCCTGAAAGCGGGAAATCCTGTTCGCGTAAACTCGGCGTAAGCCAAGACGAATAAAACCGTCCTGACTGGCTAGTGGGGAAGTCTCAAATAAGAGCGAAGCAAGTTGGGGTATTTCAAGCCAAAGCGCGATATCTAGACAGTCTTGTCAGGTATCGCTTTTTGCTTTCAACCTCAACACCAGCATCTATGAACCATCAACCATGAACCCGAAACAACAACGTTGGTGGCACTTCGGGCTACTTATGTTATGGATAGCCCTTGGCACAATCCTGCGCTTGAGTCGTCTGGCGTCTCTACCCCCATGGACGGATGAATGTGCCACGATGGTCTTTAGTTTGGGCAACAGCTTTCAAACCGTGCCACTGAATCAGTGGATTAGTTCAGATGTCTTGCTCTCTCCCTTGCATCCTGTGGCTGATGCAGATACGGGTTCAGTTGTCAACCATTTAATCCAAGAAAGTACCCATCCACCCATTTATTTTGTCTTAACCCATTGGTGGATGAAGGTCTTTGCCACTAATGACGGATTGGTATCGTTATGGGGGGCGCGATCGCTGTCAGTATTTTGGGGCGTTGCTTCTATTCCTAGCCTATTCGGTTTGGGGTATTTGGCGTTTGGTTCTCGGTTAGTCGGTCAAATCGCCGCCGCGATGATGGCGGTTTCACCCTATGGGATTTTCCTCGCCCAAGATGCACGTCACTATACCCTGGCGATTTTACTGGTGATTGCATCTCTATCCTATTTAGTCATGGCGGTTCAAGCCATCCACCGTCATCAGCCCTTATCAGTAGGGATGGGATTAGGCTGGGTGGGTGTCAATAGTTTGGGCATCGCCACTCATTATTTTTTCAGCTTAACCCTCTGTGCGGAAGGGATTGTGCTGTTGATCCAAGCTTGGCAACAGGGAAGCAATGATCCTCAAAGTTGGACGCGATCGCATTGGCGACGTATCTATGCGGTTGCTGGAGGAACGCTGATCGGGTGTTTAGTCTGGCTACCTGCTTTATACAATATCTACGGTAGCGAACCCACAGCTTGGATCGCCGACGGGGATTTAACCCGTGAATGGCTAGCACCCATCGGGCGGTTATTGATTTGGGGGCTGAGTATGATTCTGTTGCTTCCCACCGCCACAACGATGCTGCCGATTGGGATTGTGGTAATCTCCGGTATCGTGACGGTATTATTTATCCTGAGCATGATACCGAGCCTCGCGAATGGCTGGAAACTGCAACAGAAGTTTCCCGATCGCCGTTTAACCTTGCAGGTTGTCAGGGGATATGTAGGGAGTGTGATCGCATTAGTCTTGGGCATCACCTATGGTTTAGGTATGGATGTAACCCTAGGGGCGCGGTTTCAGTTCGTTTACTTTCCGGCTGTGATCCTGTTAGTCGCGGGGATGTTGGCTGGAGTTTGGCAACAGGGAACATTTGCTCCCGCTTCTGGTATCAAGCATGGCAAAGCAATGGTGGCAATGATCTGGCTAATGGGATTCATCGGGGGACTCACCGCCATTGGAAATTTAGGGTACTTACAAAATCACCGTCCTGACTTGCTTGCACCTGTGATCCAAAAGGCGTCTCAATCTCCCATATTCATCGCCACCACTCACAAGCATCATGGACAAACCGGACGACTGATGGGGTTAGCCTGGGACTTTCAACGATTATCCGAGAGGAAGGATGCCCAAACGGATCGGATAGTATCTGCCCAATTTTTCCTAGCGGATCGCGATCCCCAAACCCGAACCTATACAGACGCGATCGCCGTCTTTCAAAACACATTAACTGCACTACCACGCCCCTTCGATTTATGGTTAGTGGATTTTCGGACTACGGTTGATTTAGAGGCGCAGCATTGTTTTCGCGATCGGTCTTATGGGTCATGGGCAGGGGAGTATAAATATAAACTTTATCGTTGTCGAGTAGCAAAAGAATGAGTAGGGGCACTATCCTTGCGCCCGATTCAAGAACAGGCGAATCAGAATGAGCTGTTCACATAAAGTTTGTGCAGCAGACCCTAGCTAAGTAGGTGGACACAATTAAAGTTAACGGTTGAGATTAGGCAACAGGCAACAGGCAACAGTAAGGGTTTGAGGGCAATTTACAAAGCTTAATACAGTGCCGTTTTCTTTTGTCCGACTACTTATTAAATTTCATTTAACCTGTTAATGGGTTGATCATGCGATCGCGCAATGTTTAAGAAAGATGAAAAGGCTTAAGTCATATCATGTCCGCCGAAATAACCGTAATATCTTTTTTCCTTGCAACCTTGCTCCTTCCCTTCTGCCCTCTGCCTTCTGCCTTCTGCCTTCTGCCTTCTGCCTTCTGCCTTGTCTCCAGCTAAATGTGAGTATTCAACCGGACATAATATCAGTGCCATTCAACCTAATACCTTGTCCATCGTTGATAAAATTGCTCAATCTCAGATTGTGAATAGAAGTGCCTAACCAATTCGGTTTGATAGATTTTATCAAGATAGTCAACGGGCAAATTAACATGCCGCAGAAAACTTTTGTATAGACTCTTATAGCGCTTCTGTAAACCGACATTAGCCTGAACAAGATTAAAGTTTTGCAGTCCCAAGAACTCTTGAAATGCACTCTGGTATGAATCATTTAGAGATTCCAACTTTAACACAAGAATTCTTGCTAGCCTACTGTTGTAAACATAGTAATTCCTCTTGGACAAGCTAGGTGCAGCAAATATATCAAAATTTAAACTCTCTTTTAACTCAAAGTTGAACCACTCAAATGGGTGTTTACGTCTTGAATTGTTAACCTGTTCTTGGTAGAACCTTTCAATAAGTTCTTGCAAAACTTTTGTCTCACCTTCTGCGTTGATTCTCTTCCTGTAATCAAGCCCTAATAGGAGTTCTCTTTCTAGATTCTGAAAAAAACTCGATAATATTTTCGCGACAGGATCTCTGACCAGAGTGATCACACTCCAAGGATTAATTATATTCTTTTGATCCAGTTGACTTCGCAAGTATTCTGAGTGAATAGTTTCAGGATACATGAAGCGTAGTTTTGGAAAATTGGTTTTGTCCCTTTCTATAGCTCTACTGATCTGCTCATGTCTGAGGGTATGAACATGATAAATGGGAATGTCAAGATTTAATGCCTCAAGGCTTTTCCAAATTGTCGTTGAGCCAACCTTACTCATTTGATAAATGACAATTTTATCTTGACTACGCAGACTTCCTAGCCGTAAACGCAGACGATGATATGGATGTGTAATGTGATAGTTTTGCCTGAGTAAAGACTGGATTAAAGGCTTAAGTCCCATAGGGTTTTACGTTTAGATTATGCCAAATCAAAGAGTAAAACTTCAGTATCGGTTGTCGCGGCTATTACCACATCTGTTTCCTCACTCAAAGCAGCACCATCACCCGACTCTAAACCTAACCCGTTTACCGTAATCCTACCTCGCGCTACCTGTAGCCAGCCATAGCGTTGAGGTGCGATAAAATAAGTGATGCGATCGCACTTTGTCAAGAGGGCTGCATATAGGTTTACATCCTGATGAATGGTCAGAGAGTTTTCTCTCCCATCACCTGAAGCAATTAAATGGAACTGTCCGGGATTCTTGGCGATGTCAAAGTTATGCTGTTCGTAGCTAGGATTATGTCCATTTTTATCAGGCAAAATCCAAATCTGTAAGAAGTGAACGGGTTCCGTTTGTGAATGATTAAATTCACTATGACGAAGACCTGTACCCGCACTCATCCGTTGTACATCACCGGGATAAATCACGGAACCATTCCCCATACTATCTTTATGTTCTAGCGCTCCATCTAAAACATAGGTAATGATTTCCATGTCCCGATGTCCGTGAGTACCAAATCCTGCACCCGGACTAACCCGATCCTGATTAATCACGCGCAGGCTACGAAATCCCATTGCATTTGCATCGTAATAGTTAGCAAATGAAAAGGTATGATAGGTGTCTAACCAACCGTAATTAGCATGTCCTCGTTCTTGGGTTTTGCGAATGTTAATCATTTGTCATTTGTCCTTGTATTTAGACACAAATTCTGTCCGCTGTACTAAAAAAGGTTAACAAGCGTCACATTCTTACTGTTCCCTGTTCCCTTATCCTCATATTCAACTATAAAACCCATACCGCTATTATGGGAAGTATGCACTTGAAAGTAAGATAGTTACCAAAACGATACTATGGCAACTAAACGCGCCGAGAGTGAACGCGCCAATTGTCCTGTAGAACGTACATTAGAGGTTATTGGCGGTCGCTGGAAAGTCTTGATTCTGCGGGAATTATTTGCAGAGGTGAAGCGTTTTGGTCAGTTACATCGGGCTTTACATGGTATTACCCAGAAAATGCTGACGCAACAGTTACGAGAACTGGAAGCGGATGGTATTGTTCATCGGGAGGTTTATCTGCAAGTTCCGCCAAAAGTTGAGTATTCTTTAACACCATTAGGTGAGAGTCTTCAACCGATTCTTGAGGCGATGCATGAATGGGGGATAAAACATCTGGATTGGGATGATCAAAAACAAAATATAGCCGGAAAATAAATTTCCGCGTCAAAGCTAAAGTAGTTTAATTCAATTGAATATCACCTAGGTCAGCTTAAGCCTTGAACTCAAGTTCAGGCTAAAAGCTAAAACTCGTTAAAACGGGTTCAAAGATTTAATCAAAGCGAGGGTTTATAGCGAAGACAGCGCTTACTACGAAAGCGGTTTAAGGGATGGCTTCAGCTAATCCCATACTAATCAACCTAAAGGCAATATGTTGCACCTGTTCTACGGGGAATTTGAGATGTTGGGCAATGGTATGAAGCGATTCAGCCCCTTTACTATACTGCCAAATTTGCCATTCTAATGTATCTAGCTGATAGGAAGGATAACCAGCAATTGTACTGAGTAAATTCTGATTCGGATCAGGTAATTTAGCCGCCAAATTATCCCAATTCGGTAAAACCCGCAATCCCATTAAGGTAGCTTCTGTCGCCGGAATACTTAACCCGGTCATTTCTTGGGTGGGAATTACAGCCGCAGAATCAAATCGAAAAGAACCATCTTGCAGTTGAAAAAGCACAGATAATTGCTGCAACAGTTGAATTTGAAACAGTTGTTCTAAATTTAAGCGCGTTAAAACCCCTTGTTGGTTTAAACATACGCCTAATGGCTGATTGACAGGACAACACCATTGAACCAGTTTGGTCAACACGCGATCGCTAACCAATTGGCATTTGCCAATCAGGAAGATTAAACCTTGTCCATCTCGCCGATTCGCCGCCGCGATAATGTCACCCTGTTTAACCCATAAATAGTATGTTCCAGTGGCTGGCGCAACAGCCCGAACCGTCAACAGCCCTGTCCTTTTGCCCTTTTCAATTAACTGAAAAATCTCTGGTAATGATACGTCGCTTAAAGTACCGATAATACCCATCATTGTAATGACTAAGACACTTACCCTATCAACTTGTTTATTGCAGTTTGCCGTCAGTCCTCAAATAATACAACGCAAGATCACAAGTTAAGTTCACAACTTAACCACCGACGGGGTAATGCGGATGGAAAAGTCGGCGGGTTCAGGCAAAGCATTCACCGTTTTTTCACGGTTTTCGCTTAAAATAAACGGTTTGAACCCATTCTGACTTTTAACCGACTCTTAACCTGAATGTCACCAAAACCTCAGCCTCCCAAGCGTCAACGGGGAGTTATTCTTTCCGTTCAAGGTTGGCAACGCCTAAAAGCCGCGCAGCGCAAATTAGCCTTTCAAGATAATCGGGGAAAACCCTACACCCTGGAACAATTAAGCGAACGTACCCATTTAAGTCCAAACACCCTGATCAAAGTACGACGGCGGACGATACCTGTCGATCGCAAAACCTTAATCTCCTATTTCAGCGCCTTTGATCTGACACTTAATCCTAACGACTATACCAAAGCACACACCAACTCATCTCATTATGATCAAGTTCCGCTCAAAAGTCCAGTTCCTCTCAATTCTCCTTTTTATATTGAACGTTTACCCATTGAATCCCTTTGTCACGAAACCCTGATCAAACCGGGAAGTTCCATCCAAATTGTTGCGCCTCAGCAAATGGGTAAAACCTCTCTGATGACGCGAATCTTGCAGCAAGCTAGGCAGGAAGGCTTTCATACCATCCCCTTAAATCTGCAACTGGCAGAATCTGCGATAGTTCGTGATTTACAGCGATTCCTGCAATGGTTCTGTGCCGTGGTGACACGAGGCTTGGGTTTACCGCATCAAGTGCCAACCTATTGGGATGATATCTATGGCGGAAATGCTAATACTACCTATTATTTTGAAACCTATCTATTACCGCAACTTGATAATCCTTTAGTTTTGGCATTAGACGACGCTGATGTACTATTTAACTATCCAGAAACTGCGAGAGAATTTTTCAGTTTGCTGCAAACCTGGGGCGAAAAAGCCAATTATGGGGATAGATGTGGTCAAATTTGGCAAAAATTGCGCCTCGTGATTGTAAATTCAACTGAACTTTACGCCAGGTTTGGGGGAAATTCCATCGAGTTTACAGCAGAAGTATTGATTCAGTTGTCAGAATTTACCGAAGAACAAGTCCAAGATTTAGTAATTCGCCATGGATTTAGTTGGCAACCGCAACAGGTTAAGCAATTGTATCAGTTGATAGGGGGTCATCCACATCTGCTCCAGCTAACGTTAAATGCGATTAAAACCGAAAAAATTCCCATTGACCAATTTTTGGCAACCGTTACCGCAGAAGCTGACATTTATCGGGATCATTTGCACCAGTGCTTAGAGTATATCCACCAGGATTCAGCACTCATGAATGCCTTGATGCAACTTGCCAATTCATCAACGCCTGTAGAATTTGAGCCAATTCTTACCTGTCGCTTGCAAAATCTAGGACTGGTACAGGTTGCTCAGGGCAAGGTTAAACTGCGTTGCCAATTATATTACCACTATTTTCGCGATCGCCTCAAACCCCTCGGCTTAAAAGTCCCCCCCGAAACCCGCCAAGCTAGCATGGTGGTGATTGAGGGAGTCAACTTAACCGCTAACCTGCTGGCTCATCCGGAACCGACGTTTAATCAACTCTACAAAGACCTACAATTGTTTGTCCAGCTTGCTCAAGAATTTGACGGAAAAATTTTCAAATCCATTGACCAAGGAATGTTAATTGTATTTCCCAGTTGCCTACAGGCGATTAACTTTGCCCAAGAGATTCAATTAACGCTTCAATCCGCCGTTCAACGGGACTCAACTCCGGGACTCTGTTATCGGATTGGTATCCATTGGGAAGATGTTGTTTTTTGTTACACGGGCGTGAGTGGACTCGGTGTCAAAATTGCCCACCATCTCACCGCAGAAGCGCCTCCTGGCGGGATTTGTATGTCTCATAGCGTTTATCAGGCGATCGCCAACTATCTGTCCCAGCCGCCGCAACCGATGGGACAGTGGCAATTTGAGGACAGTGAAAAACCAATTGACCTGTATCAACTGATTTTTTAAAGACTCTCCACTACACTCAAGGAAGCGTTCTTTTCGTTTTGAGAGGTAGGCTTATCCTTGAGTATCATTTTGACCCCCTTTTTAGAGGTCAATACTACACCTTGACTTGGGGATTGTCTAACGGTCTGTGACATTCGCGATCGGCGAACCATACCAATTGTTTTCGGCAAAACCCCAACTAACTGAGCAATTATCTCATCCGAGAGTTCATTAATAAGCTGGGCGTCGAAATATTTATAGAGTAAACTTAATAAGATTTTGGCACGGTGTAGCGGCACATAAGTGGTCATCGCATATTGGGTAAACAAGATCCAACGCTGCCTTAATTGATAAGCCTTCTGGCGTTCATACCGTGATTCAGGATAAACTAACGAAAGCGTACCAATGGGAACCACCCGCGTACAATCCGCATCAAAAAGTCCACCAACAGCCGCACCAGGACCCGCGAGTTCTGCATGATGACGATGACTAATAATTAATGCATTACCACGAGTACCATTCACCCTGAGCAGTTGTCCCGTCTGTAACTGACTCAGGATTTCAGTGGGTTGAATAATAGGTTTACGGATTAGGGCTAGCTCTGTCATGGCACCTCAAAAAAAACGGGCAAGTCGTCGGACTTTCATTCAAGTTAACGGTTGAGATTAGGAAGGAACAGGGAACAGTACAGTAAGGATTTGAGGCTTGTTAACCTTTCTTAGTACAGCGGAGAAAATTTATGTCCAGGTACTTATCTCCGCTGATTCGTGATAGATAGTTAAGGGATAAGCTTTCGTTGAAATTGTGACATTATTAACCAGATCAGACATTGAGCCTACTCTATTTTGCACCCTAAGCGAAGAACTAAAATTTAGAGATTTATCGGTATTAAACCGTTATTCAACAGGTATACTCTTAGGCTGTTGATGTTACTAAGCTGCTGTGGAGTCAAACGGATGGGTTTGAATGAGTATAACGACTTATTCATTATTTTAAGCCACACTTCACCAAAGCATTGGTAAATTTCTGACTTCTAATGTAAAGAGTTGATGAAGAAGGCAGAGGACAGAGGAGCAGGGGGAGCCGGGGGAGCCGGGGAAGCAATGTAGAGACGTAGCATGCTACGTCTGGAAGCCGGGGGAGCCGGGGGAGCGGATTTCCAATCAACAAATGACCAATGACTAATGACCAATAACGAAATTCAACAGCAGTGGGGAAGAGGCAAGAGTTCGCAGTAAAGTGAAGGAAGACTCACTAGATACACCCTTGTTGATTAGGGAAATAACTGCATAAATAGTCATGGCACCAGAAAGAATCGTTCTCCTATCGAGCCGAGAAATCGAGAAAATGCGTCAAGCTGGGCGTTTAGCCGCCAAACTCCTAGATCACCTTGAACCGATGATTCAGCCAGGGGTGAGTACATTGGAACTCAATGACGAAGCCGAGCGCTGGACTCAGAAACATGGAGCAAAAAGCGCTCCCTTGGGTTATCGTGACTTTCCTAAGTCAATTTGTACCAGTATTAATGAAGTTGTCTGTCACGGTATCCCCAATGCTAAACAAATTCTCAAGGATGGGGACATTATCAATATTGACGTGACCCCGATTGTGGATGGATTCCACGGGGATACGTCCCGAACCTTCTTTGTCGGTACACCTTCACCCACCGCCAAAAAGCTGGTTGAAGTCACCTACGAATGTATGATGCGGGGAATCGCTGCTGTGAAACCCGGAAACCGCATTGGTGATATTGGGGCGGCTATTCAGGAATACGCGGAAGCCAACGGTTTTTCTGTGGTACGGGATTTTGTTGGACACGGAGTTAATCGCATCTTTCATACGGCTCCCCAGATTCCTCACTACGGTACTCGCGGTAAAGGAAAGCGTCTGCGCTCCGGGATGGTGTTTACGATTGAACCCATGATTAATGAAGGAACATGGGAAGTGGAAATTATGGCGGATAAATGGACAGCGCTGACGAAGGATCGTAAGCTTTCGGCTCAGTTTGAGCATACTATAGCTGTTACGTCAGAGGGGGTAGAGATTTTAACTTTACCCGAACCGATGACAACGATGAAATCGGCGTGATGCATTGAGATGGGGGAGATGGGGAAGATGGGGGAGCTGGGGAAGCTGGGGGAGCTGGGGGAGCTGGGGAAGCTGGGGAAGCTGGGGGAGCTGGGGGAGCTGGGGAAGCTGGGGAAGCTGGGGGAGCTGGGGGAGCTGGGGGAGCTGGGGAAGCTGGGGAAGCAGGGGAAGCAGGGGAAGCAGGGGGAGCTGGGGAAGCAGGGGAAGCAGGGGGAGCGGATTACCAATGAACAATGAACCATCAACAATGAACCATGAACAAATGACACATGACGAATGACAATCTCCACAGTTAACTGTTATTGTCTCTACCTGCTTAATACACCATTCGTCAACCGAAAGCAGATTCGATATAGTTTTGTAGGATAAGCTCGCATCCTTCCAGAATGAATGGTTCACCAACTTGAGGGGCTGACGTCGGCAACAGGTTCTTAGTATTATCCCGGCGTGAGTTGTTGCAGATACGGTGATAGCGAACCAGGGCGACATCAAACCGACAAGGAAGTTCACTTAAATCGGGATGTTCTGCTAAAAATAGTTCGGCTGTTCGCCAAAGTTTGGCTTGCTTAGAGGATGTAATCGCCAATTGACCATCGGCGTCCCAATTCCCTCGACTGCGAGTTTTCACCTCGACAAATGCCAAGATGGGTGACTCCGCGTTTGCTGGTGAAAAGGTAAGGGGATGAACATGGGAATTTATGTCCAGATTGGATATGGAATTTTCCTTTCCCTGGACATCTCGATAGGCAATCAAGTCGATTTCTCCCCAACGACAATGCCATCGGTGATGTAAAATATGCCAACCTTGGGCTTGTAACCAGGTGGCAACGAGTTGTTCTCCGAGTTGTCCTTTGTTATTTGTCATTCGTGATAAGTAGTCGGACTTTCATTAAAGTTAACGGTTGAGATGAAGGAACAGGCAACAGGCAACAGGCAACAGTAAGGATTTGAGGATTCTTAACATTTCTTAGTACAGCGTACAGAATTTATGTCCAGATAATTAATTACTCGCTCATCGAGAAACCGTCAATGGTAAGATGATTTGATAACTTGTCAGAAACATATACAGATTCCCAAAATTATGTTCAGATTCATTTTAGTTTGGCTAGCTAGCTGTTTGATTTTTATCGGTAGTCCTTTTAGTATGGCGATGCTTCCTGCTTCCCCAGCTTTGGCTTTGGATTATAACAAAGAGTATTTGGTGAATTCAGATTTTTCCGATCGCGTCCTGACTGATGCCAGTTTTAACCAGGCAGATTTGCGGGAAAGTAATTTTAGCCATGCGGAGTTGCAGGGAGTTAGTTTTTTTGGGGCAAATCTGAAATTGGCGAATTTGGAAGGGGCAAATCTCAGTTACTCAACGTTAGATAAAGCGCGTTTGAATGGTGCTAATTTGAAAAATGCCGTGCTTGAAGGTGCTTACGCTTTCAATGCTCAGTTTGATGGTGCGACGATTGAGGGAGCTGATTTTACGGACGCTTTTCTTGATCCCAAAGCTGAAGAACAATTGTGTCAAATGGCTACAGGTACAAACCCCACCACAGGTCGCCAAACTCGCGATACTTTATTCTGTTTTTAACTGTTAAGACTAGAGCTTACCATTACATTGGGCACAAAGTTTTGCGTCCCTACTGGTTATGGGGGTAAGGTTAATTCATCAAAATCGGTGTTTGTGGCGATTGGAATCAGAAAAAATGTACCATTGCTCCCCCTGCTTCCAGACGTGCCATGGCAC
Organism: Coleofasciculus sp. C1-SOL-03; assembly: GCF_040220555.1. NCBI lineage: Bacteria > Bacillati > Cyanobacteriota > Cyanophyceae > Coleofasciculales > Coleofasciculaceae > Coleofasciculus > Coleofasciculus sp. C1-SOL-03. Next base: position 4,753 of record NZ_JAVJUO010000208.1, on the reverse strand, counting down.
GTCTCTACATGGCTGCCCCAGCTCTACCCACAACCACAACTTATTCAGCAGCCCCTAACTATATAATGGGGGCAAATTTGTGAATATCAAAGATGTTAATTTGACGCATTTGCTGTAACTTTTGCACATGTCGATGGGCTTCAATGATTTGTTTAACGTAGTATTGGTGGCGTTTATAATCAGTGGTCATATTTAGCTTTTGCCATTGTTCTAAACAATATCGCTTGTGCTTTTCCCAGGTCACGAGTTCTAAACAAGCGATAGAGGTACGAATCGCTAAGGGGGTGCGAATCATATCTTCAACACGCTTTTCGTTTAAGTGGAATAAATGTTCGACCTGAGCCATTTGCTCCGGGAACTGGATACTACGATCTTGTAATAAGGCAATTAGTTTTTCAGGGTGCTGGAATAGAGTTGCCTGAGCCGTGGTTTGCAGGTCTAATATTTGCCGCCACAAAAATCGGTGGGGAGAGAGACTAAACAACAAATCTTTGGTGTCTAAGGTTTCAATAATGGTCTGGCGATAGTCGGGATAGTGGAGATAAATGCGTAAGAGTAAGGCTTCGGCTTGTTGGAGTAGACTTTGTTCTTGGCTAAGGGATAAGTCAATCGAGACAGGTAAGTTTTGCTGATTCAGATTGGACTTGTCATCTTTCTTGATCGGAGTCCGGCGTAATTTCCTCAGTTGCGTCTGTAAATTTTCAACGAGTCGGGGGATCAGGTGAGTTTGACCCTGACTCAGCTTTTCGGCACAGTAATCAATATAATAGGTTTGTTGATTAGGCTCCTCTATTTTATACAGCAATTTGACGATTTCCTGAGCCACCTGTTTATATTGGTTGGCTTGTTTAAGATCTTGACCCATTAGAAGTTGATCAATCTGCCATTTTAACCATAAGGGTGCATTTTGTAGTAGCTTTTGGTATTGGTTTGCCCCATTGGGGGTATGGGTAAGGAAGTCATCCGCGTCTTTACCCTCAGGGAGGTTAAGTATCCGCAGTTGGACTTGTCCTTTGTAGGCTAAATCGGCAATTTCTCCGATCGCCCGTTCGGCGGCGGTGGTTCCGGCTTTGTCGGCGTCAAAGTTGAGGATGATTTGGTTGGATTCGGTGTAACGCAGCAGTAGGCGCATTTGATCCACACTTAAGGCTGTCCCCAAGGAAGCGACAACGTTGTGAATCCCTACCCGATGCAGGGCGATCGCATCGAAATAGCCTTCCACAACTACGGCTTGATCCTGATCCGCGATCGCGTTGTAGGCTTTGTCTAAGGCAAATAAGGTTTTCCCTTTATTAAATAGCAGTGTTTCGGGAGAATTAAGATATTTGGGGAGTTCATCCCCTAATGCTCTCCCGCCAAACCCAATCACTCGCCCTTGACGATCATGAATCGGAATCATGATGCGATCGCGAAACCGATCATAATAGCCGTCTCCTGATTTACGTGGCAAAATTAATCCCGCATCTTTAACCAGTTGTACGGGTTTGCCTTTTTGTTCCACCAAATAACGGTACAGGGTTTCCCACGTCGCTGGCGCATAGCCTAACTGAAACTGTTGGATGGTTTCCTCTCCCAGATGTCGCTGAGATTGTAAATACTCCAGCGCCTGCTGTCCTTGGGGTTGTCGGAGTGCGTGTTGATAAAATGAGGCGGCGAGTGCCACAATCTCATACAGTTGCTCCTGTAACGATAGCTGACGCTGTAATTCTTGCCGTTGTTCAGGTTCCAGGGTTTTCACTCGGATTTGATAGCGCCGAGCTAAGTCCAGAACCACCTCACTGAAGGGCTGTTTTCCCGCTTCCATGAGGAATTTAATCGCAGTTCCCCCCGCACCGCAGCCGAAGCAGTAGTACATTTGTTTGTTGGGACTGACGGTAAAACTGGGTGTCTTTTCGTCATGGAAGGGACACAAGCCTACATAGTCTTTACCTCGCTTTCGCAGCACAACTTGCTCCGAGACGATATCAACAATGTCTACTCGTTCTTTGACTTGGGCGATGGTATCTGGGTGCAGCCGAGGAATTTGCACAGTGTTCTGAGAAACGGGTAATGGGCGAGTAACTATCAGAGTTCTGGGTGACAGCAGGGATCGGGTAGCGTCCGTGAGTCATTTTTCCAGAACCTAATAGACCTATTGTAATTATGTGATATCTCACACCCAAGGATCAATCATGAATTCAGCTCAGACAATTATTCTCTCGCCCTTGGAATTGAGAGTAATTGCGGAAATGAATAAAGTGCGAACTCAGCCCAGGTCTTATATTCCGCTTTTAGATAACTGGAAACAGCGGTTTTCGGGGAACCAGGTTAAACTTTCGCAACAGGTATTTTTACGCACCATTGAAGGTGTCAATGCGGTTGATGAGGCGATTGATTTTCTCCAATCCACTCGTCCCTTACCGCCGTTCAAACTATCGCTGGGGATGTCGCAAGCGGCGAGAGATCATGTTCGCGATCAAGGAGAAACGGGAAAGATCGGACATATTGGTGGCGATCGCAGCACTCCTTTTATCCGTCTGAATCGGTATGGGCGTTGGCAGATCACAGCGGGTGAAAATATTACTTATGGTGTGGCGCGGGCGGATGACATTATTATGCAATTAATTATCGATGATGGGGTTCGCGATCGCGGTCATCGAAATAATATCTTTAATTCCGCGTTTCAAGTTGCAGGTGTAGCCTTTGGCTATCATATTCAGTATCAAAATATGTGTGTCATTACTTATGCTGGGGGGTACAAGACAGCCGCAGGCATCAGGGCGTAAGCAAGGCAACAGGCAACAGGCAACAGTACAGAATGTCCTAACCTGCCTTGGTAAAGCTATACTCGCTACTCAAAGGGCGCACGTCTGTGCGCCCCTACTGTAAATACATGACCTCTGATTTTGTAACATTTTCTACATGTTTTACTCTCTTTAATGTTTCATTTTTTTAAAAGTGTTATTCCTTTAAGAAGGATTCGCCTATACTGAAAAGCGATCAAAAGGTAAAACTTTGTCGGCGTCATGAGCAAAATTACCTATTTGTTAATTAGCAAAATGCGTTAATCAAGGAAACCTATAATGTCACAGAAAATTTTTCACCAAGACAAAACCCAACTCAATGACTCCTTGTGTGATTTAAATTTGCTGGGCTTGTGGGCAGCAAGTGGCAGTGAGTGGAGTACGATTATTAGAGAAGACTGCTCAATCACTGTCAATCAGTCTGTTGAGAAAGGAACATCGAACACCAAAGCCACTACACTATTATTAGTCGGATTTGTAGGATTTTTCACTTTATTAGGTACAGCAATTTTAACGCCGACCTCCTCAATGTCTCCAGCCGTCCAAGTGAATCAAGAAACGCCTGCGACAGACTTAAACAGTTTCATGTTCTATTAAAACATCTGGGAAGACTCTTTGCTTGGCTCAAGAGTTCTGGTTTGTAGGGGCAGGTTTAGGGATTTTTTTTCACTATTATATTAATAGTAACGTTTGTGCAAAACCCGCCCTGACTAACTCCGCCTGTTTTCCCAAAGGCGGGTTTAGTCACGTTATTGGTTTGTGGCAAAATGTTATCGGTAAAACCCGCCCCTACACTTGTGTCCCTTGCGCTCCTGTACGAATCATCAGCAACATGGGAAGATAATCTCTGATAGCTGATGTGCCGTGTTTGAGGAGTGTAACCCTTGGTAACTATTCGCTGTCGGGAGATGACATTCCCGAATATAGAAGCGATCATTTTTGATAAAGATGGGACGTTAGAAGATTCACAAGCCTTTTTGCGAGAATTGGCGCATAAGCGATCGCGCTTGATTGATGCTCAAATTCCTGGTGTGGGTGAACCCTTGCTGATGGCGTTTGGGATTCAGGATGATAGCCTTGATCCGACGGGATTGATGGCGGTGGGTAGCCGTCGGGAAAGTGAAATCGCCGCCGCCGCCTATATTGCCGAAACGGGGCGCGGTTGGTTAGAATCTCTGGAGATTGCCCGTAATGCCTTTGTCGAAGCAGAGCGATATCTCAAGGATGCAGCCGGGACTTCTCCGTTATTTGCTGGGAGTTTAGATGTCCTCAAATCCCTGTCTGAAGCGGGTTTAAAATTGGGAATTCTGTCGGCGGCTTCAACAGCAGGAGTGCAAGCCTTTGTCAAACGCCACCAGTTAGACCCTTATATTCAATTACAACAAGGGGTTGATACAGACCTTAGTAAACCTGATCCGGCGTTATTTCTGCAAGCCTGTGAACGTTTGGGCGTTTCTGCGAGTGCAACGCTGATGGTGGGAGATTCAGCCGGAGACATGGCGATGGCAAGTCGTGGGGGTGCGGCGGGTTGTATTGGGATTAGCTGGGGAACATCGATTAATTTCCCAGATGCAGATGTCGCGATCGCCCAATTGGATGAAATTCAAGTTGTATGAATTATTAATGATGAAAGATAGGGGAATCGGGGCGGGTTTAGTCACATTTAGGTGGAATGTCACTGACTTAAGCTGGGTTCGTAGTAGGCACGAAGCGTGCCAGAAGCGAAGACAGCGCTTACTACAAACTCTTGGCATTCCATTTAGGTGAGAGAAGAAAGGATAATAGTGAAACCTGCCCCTACAGTACCTGTTCCCTATTCCCTATTTAAATAGGGTCTGCTGAATAAGTCTTGTGGTGGGGAAAAGGCTTTTATGCAGGAGGCAGAAGGCAGAAGGGAAGAGGGTTTAATCCAACCCACAATCGTTGTCCTGGGAGTATCTTTCTCACGCTAGGTGCTAGGTTTTTTACAA
>NZ_JAVJUO010000207.1:0-58545 GCF_040220555.1 Coleofasciculus sp. C1-SOL-03 | reverse complement strand
CGCCAATAACTCAAGTTATTGGCTCATAGCTTAAGTCCATTAAAATGGACTAAGACTAGATATGCAGTCGTCTTTAGACGACTTTCGCTTTGAGACTTGGGTTTTAACCCAAGGCTTAATTCCCGGACGGTTTCTTCGTCTTCGATAATTAGAATTTTTTTCAGAGTGGTTATCAGCATTTTTGGCATAAATTAAAACAGATTGACGACGAGGGAACTGAAGGGTTAAATCTGATAGTTTGCACCTTTGTCGGTAAGCCTCGACACCCGCCAATAACTCAAGTTATTGGCTCATAGCTTAAGTCCATTAAAATGGACTAAGACTAGATATGCAGTCGTCTTTAGACGACTTTCGCTTTGAGACTTGGGTTTTAACCCAAGGCTTAATCTCATAGCTTAAGTCCATTAAAATGGACTAAGACTAGATATGCAGTCGTCTTTAGACGACTTTCGCTTTAAGACTTGGGTTTTAACCCAAGGCTTAATCTTGCTTGCGCCTCCTTGCTATTTGACCCCCGCTAAAGATTTGCCGCTAAATAACAAGGATTCAAATTCCTTGGCGGACAAAGGCTTACTAAAGAGATATCCTTGCATTTGATGACAGTGATGCTGCACCACAAACGCCAGTTCCGCTTCAGTTTCCACCCCTTCCGCCACTAATTTTAAATTCAGCGTATTTGCCATTTCAATAATCGCTTGGGTAATTGCCGACTGACTCGGATTATCCTGAATATTGCGAATAAAACAGCGGTCAATTTTCAAGGTATCAAAGGGAAACTGCTGTAAATAGCTTAAAGACGAATACCCCGTACCAAAATCATCAATGGCAATCTCCACACCTAGCGCTTTTAATGCCTGTAAGCGGCGAATCGCTACATCGGTATTTTCCACCAGCATACTCTCCGTTAATTCTAATTCTAAATACTCCGGTCGCAATCCGGTTTCGGTAAAAATCTTGACTAACCGATGACGCAAGTCTAATTGCTGGAATTGACGCCCGGATAAATTGACGGCAATTTTAAAATTCGGATAACCCATTTTTTGCCAATGGCGTGTTTGCTGGCAAGCCATTTTTAACACCCATTCGCCAATCGGCAGAATTAATCCCGTTTCTTCCGCGAGGGGAATAAACTTAATGGGAGAAACCAGTCCCCGTTCCGGATGTTCCCAGCGCAACAGGGCTTCTGCGCCGATTATTTTACCTGTTTTTAAATCAAGTTGCGGTTGATAGTAAACCTGCAGTTCCTCTCGTTCTAACGCATAGCGTAAACTCGTTTTTAACGCCACCCGATCCGAGGTTCCTTTACTTAAGGCAATCGAGTAAAACTGATGACAATTCCCCCCCTGTTGCTTTGCCTGAAACATGGCTTTATTTGCCTGATTCAGTAACTGTTCAATATCTCTGCCATCACGGGGATAGAGTGCCAGACCAATACTAGCGGTGACAAAAATTTCTTGGTCGTCAATTACAAAGGTTTGGCAGAACTGATCTAAGAGAGTTTGGGCAACGAAAACCGCATCTTTTTTATGGGGAGTTGTGGGCAGAATAAGCGCAAATTGACCACTCCCTAATCGTGCCACATAATCCTCAGATGTGACCGCGTTAACTAACCGCTGGGCTACAGCCTGTAATAAGCGATCGCCGATACTATGTCCTAAGTCGTCATTAATTTGATTAAACCGATCTAAACCGACACACATAATCGTCATTAATTGCTGGCTATGCGTCGATTTTATCTGTTTAAATTGCTCCCGCAACGATAACTGATTAGGCAAATTAGTTAAGGAGTCATGATACATCAAATAATCGAGTTGATCCTGTGCTTGCTCAAGTTCGCTACGATACTGCTGCTGCTTTTTAAACCGAGTCGCGATCGCGCCGAGTAATTCTGCCCGGGTAAAGGGTTTAGTCAGGTAATCATCTGCCCCTAATTCCATCCCTTGACGAAAGTCGGCTTTAGCCGCTTTAGCGGTTAAGAAAATAAAGGGTGTGGTGGCGAATGTTGTCTCCTGGCGCAGTGTTTTTAACACCGTATACCCATCCAATCCCGGCATCATCACATCACAAATAATTAAATCCGGTTTTTCGACTTTGGCTAAATCAATCCCTTTATAACCATTGGTTGCCCCAATTCCAGTTAATCCTTCGGCGTCCAAGAATTCTAAAATATTTTCCCGGACGAGTTCTTCATCTTCAATGACTAATATCTTTTTCATGACTTTACAATGGGTAGAGTAACAGTTACTGTAGTGCCAACCCCGATGCTACTATTGATGTGAATATCACCCTGATGAATATCCACACATTTTTTAACAATGGCAAGCCCTAATCCGGTTCCCGGAATCGTGCCAACGTTGGTGCCGCGATGGAAGGCTTCAAATAATCGCTCTTGATCGTCGGGGGGAATTCCAATGCCGCGATCGCGAATTTCTAGGGTAATTTGTTCGCAATTTCCATTAACTTTAACGTCAATAGATTGGTCTAGGGAGGAATATTTAATCGCATTGCTTAATACATTCTCTAAAATCTGCTGAAGTAATTGCTTATCTAGATAGATATCTTGGGCATCAAGGGTCGGTTCCCACTCATAACTGATGTTAATAACCGACGGTTCAGGCTGATTAAATTGTAGGTCTTTGCTTAAGGTAGTACAGAATATTTCCAAATCAATTGGTTCTGGAGTTAAGCTAAGTTTCCCGGCATCTGCTTTGCCTAAAATTAATACATCATTTAATAATTTTGTCATATACTTAACCGAGGTTTGAATTCGGTGCAAGTGCATCTTTTGTTTCTCATCTGACCATTTATGCCGATAATGTTCTAGTAACTCGGCTGATGAGTGAATCGTGGTTAGAGGCGTGCGAAACTCATGCGATGTTACCGTAATAAAGCGAGATTTTAGGTCACTCAGTTCCTTTTCTTGTGCCAATGCATTCAGGATTTCCGCTTGCACTCGTTGGCGTTCCGTAATATCCTCCGCAATCCCAGCAATCCTTGTCGTAATTCCCGCCTCATTCACCACCGGAAACGCCCGTACCCCCATCCAGCGAACCGAACTATCCGGGCGAATAATCCGATATTCTTCCTGGAAATTTGCTTCCCCGAGTGACTGTTTGTGTAACGCTTGGGTTACGCGATCGCGATCCTCCGGATGAATGGATTCTAACCAAGATGACGGGTGTTCATATAAACTTTTAGTCGAACGTCCCCATACCTCCTGATACACAGGACTAATATAGATCATCTGGCTAAAATCAGGGGTAGTTAAAAAGAAGACTTCGCGAATATTTTCTGTCAGTTGCCGCAATTGTTCTTCACTGGTACGGAGTTGTTCCTCTATCCGTTTTCTCTCGATAATTTCGGCTTTGAGAACATCATTCACTTTCCTTAACGCCGCCGTGCGTTCTTCCACGCGCATTTCTAAGGCATCATTCACTTGTTCTAGGCTAAGTCGCATTTGCACCCGATCCGTAACATCTTGAACAATCACCGAGACTTCTTCAATCCCACTGGCAACAATTCGCGCTTCAAAATTGCGGGCTTTACCATGCACCCAGAGTTGATATTCCACCCGTTGAATGGTTTTGGTTTCCAGGGCTTGTTCAATATGATCCCAAATTAATCCCGCCACTGGCGTGGGCAAAACCTGATGTAAATGTTTACCGATAATATCGGTAGCAGGAAGAGGAAGCGTGTCAGTTTTTGCGCCATGCCAATCTAAATAAATCCCCGCACTGTTAATCCGAAACAAGGCATCAGGGATAAGTTCTAAAAGGGCATGGTTTCGGGATTCCGCCTGATTTAAAGCGGCAATAATTTGCTGATGTTGTTGCTGTTGAATGTGGTAAGCTTGTTCCCGTTGAATGTGATAAAATACCGTTGCCCATTGCGACGCGATCGCCCAGACACAATCAATTTCCGCCTGACTCCACTGGCGTTGCGTTTGCGTCGCCATCAGGCTAATCGCCCCAAAATAGGATTGACGATGACAAAGGGGTAGAATTAACAGGGGTAAACCGGAAACCCTCTGCCATTCTTGAATTGGCGCTGGGGGCTGTTCATCCGCGATCGGAAAAATCAGTGGTTTTCCCTGAATTAGCCAAGTATAATATTTCCCGTAGAACTCACAAATTAACCGAGAAGATGAGTTATCTACAGTCCCCTTTCCTCGCAGTAGTTGATACAGGTTTTCTTGTCTTTTTTTTCCCTTTACCTCTCCCTCAAAGGGTGTTGTAATCGGTTCAAAGTCTGATACCATAAACATCAGACAGGAGTCAACGTGTAGAACTTGGCGCAATTGATCCACCGTCGTTTGCAGCCCATCTTGGGGAACCCCATTCCCTTGGCTTACTTGGGCAATCTGCTGCATAATTGCCACTTGTAGGGTTAACAGATGATTCTCCATTGTCCCCAATTCATTAGCGTTAATTGATAGATGCTTGGATGAGATAGCCATAAGTCATGAATGGATGAAACATAAAAGGTTTGACATTGGCGAATCCTAGAATAAACGTTATCTGGTTAATTTCCACCTCCAAACCATCGGATTGAGTCCCAATTGTAGGGGCGGGTTTAGCCATTAAAACGACTTGTCATCAATACATGAACAACAAAACCCGCCCCGCCTCACCGATAAATGAACTACTGATGGATCACCCCGACATGAGTCGCGATCGCATCGAGTAATTCTGCCAAGGTAAAGGGCTTAGTCAGATAGGCATTTGCGCCCAAATTCATCCCTTGCTTGATATCAGTTTTGGCGGCTTTAGCGGTGAGAAATAAGAACGGAATATTAGCCGTCGTACCTTGAGAACGCAAGGCAGAAAGAACCCCATAACCATCCATTTCTGGCATCAGTACATCGCACAAAATTAAATCCGGATCATGCTGTTGTGCCAGATGCAACCCCTTCTGTCCATTTTCAGCGAGAATCGCATCAAACCCTTCTGCATCCAGCAGTTCCAGGATATTTTCGCGTACAGACTCCTCATCTTCAATCACTAAAATTCTAACCATTGTTGCTCTCCTTGAGATGCCTAACCAGTATTAACGTGTTTAAAAATATGGCTACAATCATGACAGCAATAAGCTCCTCATCTATAACTCAATTAATTCCGGTTTCATCTCCTGAAAATGGATCAGAAGACTGAGAGAACCCCAGAGTCAAACAGGGGGATTACTGTCCACTTTGATAAATTGTTGCATAGTGATTCTGATTAGTCCTCGTGGAAAATACGGGGTGTGAACCTGGGTTGAGGATTCCATCTCCGTAATTTCACCTTGAAGGGGATGGGTATTTTGAGCATGTCACCTTTGTCGTGATCATTGAATCGGGCGCAAGTCTTTGCGCCCCTAAGGTTTCGCGGCTAATGGGTAATTCATCAAATAAGGTGTGCCACGCCAACGCGATCGCATTGCTCTATTTCCGGTTCTAAGGTACAGTATCCAAAGAGGATAGAGCATCATGACTTCACCAGCAGCCAGAACTCAAGAACGGGTACTCGTCGCCGGAGCCACAGGCGGAGTGGGACAATTAACCGTCGCCAAACTCCTAGAGAAAGGCTATCCTGTGCGCGTACTCACCCGCAACGCCGAAAAAGCCCGGACGATGTTTGATAACCGGGTGGAAATTGCCATTGGCGATATCCGTCAGCCAACCACTCTCCCCCCCGCCACCCAGAACATTACTCACATTATTTGTTGTACTGGAACCACAGCCTTACCCTCTAACAAATGGGATTTCGACACCATGGATCAAGGGGAGGGGTTAGGAAATTTAATTGAATGGGGTAAAATTTATCTGGATGCTGACTATCGCCGCACTCACGCTCGCAATAGTCCTGAACAAGTGGATGCTCAAGGAGTCAGTAATTTAGTCAATGCAGCGCCTCAGGATTTAAACCGATTTGTGTTTATCTCCTCCTGTGGTGTTTTGCGGAAAGATAAACCCCCCTTCAATCTTCTAAATGCTTTCGGTGTACTGGATGCTAAAGAAAAGGGGGAAGCGGCTAGTATTAATTCGGGGTTACCCTACACAATTATTCGTCCTGCACGGCTCATTGATGGACCCTACACTTCCTATGATTTAAACACGCTATTGAAGGCAAAAACTAATGGGAAATTAGGTGTGGTTGTGGGGACAGGCGATACTCTAAACGGTGAAACCAGTCGAATTGATGTAGCCGCCGCCTGTGTGGAATGTATTGAGCATCCGGTGACAGAGGGAAAGGTTTTTGAGTTAGTGAATAAAGGCGCAAGACCCGCTAAAATTGATTGGACAGCACTGTTTTCTAGTCTGGAATAGTTGAGACGTTTAAGGTAGGCGTTTTTTTTTCTGTTATGGGTGCGATAGGGCGGGTTCTGTTGTTCCGTTATTTGTTGTTCCGTTATTGGTGGGGAGGGCGGGTTTTGTTGTTCCGTTATTGGTGGATATTTGAATTGAGTCCCTAAACCCGCCCCTACAATTGTCCCTAAACCCGCCCTGACAATGCTGTCCACAATGCCAAACCACCACCGCGCCCTCTCGCCGCAATTGCCCGATTCTCAACTAGAAAATAGGTGAAAAATGCCTTATCTTTTAAGGGTTTATCATAAAAAGAAGCCTCTCGCTCTTGACCACCGCGAATATATCCGTTATACAAGTTTAAGCCAAATAATGACACGTTCATGCGGGTGAAATCAAAAGCCAGGATATTCGTCTTGGCAAAAAACTGAACGGGTCCAGTGACAACCAGTTGCAGAGATCCCAGTTGTACTGAATTTACCACTGTTCCTTGCGCTTGACTGGCTTCTGAGGGGGAGTAGGATAACTGAATCTTTACCCATTTGGGCAAAAACCGTCCCGCACCCAACACCACGCCAGCACGCTGGCGAGAGCGTTTGGTTCCGGTGATAAATCCTAAGCGCCATGTTCCCAGCAACTGGGAATAGCTATGGCGTACTTTTGTCTGTTTGGCTGTCTTCTCGGCGGTTAATAGTGCCTCAACCACAGCCTCCGGTGCAGGGGGTTGGGCAGAAGGCGTGGTTAAATACGCGATCGCTTGATCAAGTGTTGGGTCAATTAGGTCTGTGGTCATAAGATTACTATACCAAAACAGTGGAATCGTTGTAGGTTGGGTTTCGACTTCGCTCAACCCAACAGAATCTAAGGCTAAGGTTCCCTACTACGAACTAAGGCTAAGGCTAAGGTTCCCTTACTACAAACTACAAACGACGAACTAAGGTTTGTGTTCTAATAAAACTGTTTTCACGGGTTCATATTCAGCTTTTATCTGGGATAATAACGCGGCTGTCACGTCAAGATTCTCACGCTTCGCCTTGGCTTCTAACTCCTGACACAAATGAGCCAGACGGGTTGCTCCTAGCATCGCACTGCTGGATTTTAAGGTATGAGCAGTTCGTGTCACCAGTTCAGTTTCTTCCTGGGTAATTCCATCGGACAAGTCTTGTAAGAGTTTAGGAGTATCCTCTAGATAGTGCTGAATCACTTCGGCTAATATTTCCTCTTGATTCAGCATCTCACGTAATTGTTGAAAAATTACGGGATCAAACACGGGTTTATCGGACACATCTAATTCCGCCGCCTGGGTACTATCCGATGGGGTTGTATCAACAGAACTCCCAGAGGCTTTAATCTCCTCTCCCTCTGCTCCCCCTGCTCCCTCTGCTAGGGCGGGTTTAGTTAAGTTAGAGGTTTTCTCCGCAAGGGTATTGGTAAAACCCGCCCCTACATTCCCTGCTTTCTTTAACGTCTCAACCAATTCCTCAATGCGGATGGGTTTGCTGATATAATCATCCATACCTGCCTCGATGCACATTTCGCGATCGCCCACCATGGCATTAGCGGTCATGGCAATAATGCGCGGACGTTGGGATTGAGTATCCCCATCCAAATCAGACCACGCTTGACGAATACGCCGGGATGCCTCTAACCCATCCATTTCTGGCATCTGTACGTCCATCAATACCACATCATAAGGCTGACGCTGTAGCGCTTCGAGAACTTCTAACCCATTCCCTGCGACATCCGCTCGATACCCCATCCGTTGCAACAAATGCAACGCTACCTGCTGATTCACTGGATTATCTTCCGCCAGTAAAATCCGTAGGGGTAACCGTTCACCCATCTTGGCGTCAATGTCTGGTGTTTTCGCGCTGTGGACTTTCACCTTAATCGGTATCCCCGCCATCGCTTGCATCAGCACATCACACAGTTGAGACTGTTTAATCGGTTTACTCAAAAAGCCAGCAAACGTTTGCTTCACATCAGGTGTATCGACTTGCAACTCACCCAGAGATGACAGCATCACCAGAGGTAGAGTTTGACAACCGGGAACTTTACGGATTTTTTGCGCCAATGTCACCCCATCCATCTCCGGCATCTGCATATCCAGAATCGCCAAGTCAAACCGTTCCCCCTGATGCAGCCAGTCTAAGGCTTGAACCCCTGATTGCGCCGCATAGCATTCCATTCCCCAAACTTGAGCTTGGCGCATCAAAATCTGGCGATTGGTGTCGTTATCATCGACAATCAGCAGGCGTTGACCATCGAGTTCCAACCGACAAACCTGATTACTATTAAGCTGGCTACTCGCTTCCGCCGGAACCACGAGAGTAAAGTAAAAGGTTGAGCCAATATCCTCTTGACTTTCTATCCACATTGTCCCGCCCATCATTTCACACAATTGCTTACAGATGGCAAGTCCCAATCCTGTGCCACCATATTTGCGGGTGGTGGAGGAGTCTACTTGACTAAAAGGTTGAAATAATCGATTTAATCGTTCTGGGGGAATCCCAATTCCGGTATCCTTAACCGCAAATTGAATCCGATAATGAGGGGTAGCCGCCGAGGGAGTAATCTGTGGAGTGAGGCTAGTTTTTGTTTCCAGGCGCTCCCATTGCTCATAGTCGAGTTTCTCGGCGTTGACCGAAACAATTACTTCCCCCGATTGGGTAAATTTAACCGAATTACTTAACAGATTAACCAGAATTTGCCGTAAGCGAGTCACATCGCCAATAATCATGCGGGGGGTTTGAGGCGTGATTTGATAGGCAAGTTCTAAGTTCTTATCACTGGCTTTAGCCGCTAACAGATCTAGACAATTTTCAATACAAACTTGTAGATCAAAGGAGGCTTCTTCCAACTCGAGTTTGCCAGATTCAATCTTGGAGAAGTCAAGAATATCATTAATAATCGTCAGTAAGGTATCGCCACTATTACGAATGGTGGTGACGAATTCCTGCTGTTGAGGGGTTAAGGTGGTATCCAACAGCAGTCCAGTCATGCCAATCACCCCATTCATCGGCGTGCGAATTTCATGGCTCATTGTGGCGAGAAAGTCACTTTTAGCCCGAGTTGCGGCTAACGCTTCGTCACGCGCTTGTGCCAGTTCTTGTGCCGCCTGTTGACGCTCAATTTCGCCGCCAATCCACTGCGCCATCAGTCTTAACAGTTCAATTTCGATGTCTTTGAATGGCATTTGCCGGGGGGTAAGGCTGGCGAAACAGAGTGTACCATACAATTCTCCAGCGACAAGGACAGGGACACCAATATAGGCTTCGACTTGGAAAATCTTGAAGCCAGGATGATTGTGCCATTGGCTGGTGCTAGCGGAGAGGATACACAGGGGTTTTTTGGCGTGTAAGGTTTCGGTACAGTAGGTTTGTTTGGGGTCAAGGGTAACGCCCTTTATATTTAGATTATTGGGCATTTGAGCGGAGATGATTTCATAACGCCCGTTCTCGGTGTCAATGTTTTCGATATGAGACAGGATACCGACATCCAGATTAAACTGGCGACGTCCCATTGTGAGTAAGTTTTGCAGCTTTTGCTCAAAGTCAGAATTTTGCCCGGTGGTGACTTCGTATAAGGCGCGAATAATGGCAGCATTTTCGCGCAATTCTTGCTCAATGTGTTTGCGTTGAGTAATATCAATGGCAATGCCTAAAATTGCTGGGGTTGCTGAACCCGTAACATAGAAGGGAATGCGGGTGGTTTGGACAATGCGGATATTCCCGTGAGCATCGGGAACTCGTTCTTCTGGGATGTGTTTGGGTTGTCCCTGTTGGATAATTTGCCGTTCTTCTGCGCGAATGCGGCGCAATTGTTCGGGGGATTTAATAAAGTCTTCGTCTTTTTGGTTGAGCAGATGTTCTACTGTTGTCCCATAGGCATCCGCGATCGCTTGATTAACTAGGATAAACTGTCCATCGAGATTTTTGGCGAAAATAAAGTGAGGCACTAGATCAATAATCTGACGCAGCTTTTGCTCACTGGCTTGTAACTGTTGGGCGGCTTGTTTGCGATCGCTAATATCTTCGACGGAACCTTCATAGTACAACAACACGCCATTGGCATCCCGTACTGCACGAGTATTTTCACTAATCCAAATAATATTCCCGTCTTGGCGATATACTTGGGACTCGAAGCTGGACACAGAACCCTGTTGATGAATTAGCCGTTTAAATTCAGCCCGTTGATTTTGATCCACGTAGAGTTGATGTTCACAATCAGTGAGGCGACTGATTAGGGCGGCGGGTGAGGGATAGCCATAAATCTTCGCTAGAGCTGGGTTCGCGCTAAGATACCGTCCATCGGGGGTAGTTTGGAAGATACCCCAACCCGCGTTTTCAAAGATACTGCGATATTTTTCTTCGGCTTCAAACAGGGCTTCGGCGACTTGGATACGTTCTGTGATTTCCCGTTCTAACTTCTGATTCACCTGGGTTAATTCCTGAGTGCGCTCATTTACCCGCTCCTCAAGTTGAGCATTCAGGGTACGCACCTCAGCTTCTGCTTGCTGGCGATCGCGGATTTCAATTTCCAACGCCTGATTTGCCGCTTGCAGTTGAGCGGGGCTGGGTAGCGCCAAGGCTTGAGGAGTCAGCGGAATCAGGACTAACGCCGTGTAACAGGAAACCAGAGCCGTAAACGCTTTAATCAACCCATAAATCCAGTAATTTGGATACCAAAGTGTCCAGACTCCCATCGCATGAGTCATCCCACAGGCAATAATAAAAGCACCGAATAAGAAAAAGACTCGGGGAAACGGGATATCCTGTCGTTGGTTAACAAAGTAAAGCAGAGTAACAGGAATTGAAAAATAAGCCAGGGCGATTAACGAGTCCGAAATAACATGTAGGGAGACTAAATTCGTTTGCCATAAGTAGCAATGACCGTGGGGAATGTACAATAAGGTTGTTAGTAAATCTGGCATTGTTAAGTAGGTGGACACAATTAAAGTTAACGGTTGAGATTAGGCAACAGGCAACAGGCAACAGTAAGGGTTTGAGGCATGAAAACATGTCTTAGTACAGCGTACAGAATTTATGCCCATAATCCAACCGATTGATATCCAAAGGAATGAATGCTCCATGTTGTTTTGCTGTGAGTCGATTGAGGGTAGGGGCGCATAGCGATGCGCCCTGGCGTCCTTGATTGGGGGACACCAAGTCCAAGCTGCTGTCGAAACAAAGGAAATCAGGGATAGTTTAATTGAATTCCGTTTCCTGTAGGAAATGGCGAAAGATTAAACGCTAATGTTAAACACCCGTTTCTGTCTATTTAGTAGCACAACTTGCCAGAACTCTTTATCCTCTAACAGGGAATACTTTATCTATAATAAATCAGAGATCGTCCATCGGGTGTGGTTGGGAATATGCCACCTACGGCATTCTCAAAAATCTCAAGGGGTGACAAGATAGCTAAAAAGGAGACAGGGTGTAGGGTATGGGCTGTGGGGTGTGGGGAAACAAAAGGAGGTCAACAATCTCAATCCGAGGCAAGGGGAGCATGAAGAGCCTCATTTTTTTCCCGAACTGCCAGAACATTTGAGCATCTTTGTCCTAACGAAATGACCCGAATAATTGGATTAACGATAGGACAAAGAGCTATCGCTTATCCCCTTGATGAAGTGGTTATCCCCAGGCATATTATTAACGACGAAATCGAATACACAGCTATTCTAATTTCTTATTGTGCGCTTTGCCAAAGTGCCTTGGCGTTTAAAGCCGAGGTAGGTAAACAACACTTGTATTTCAAAGTGGCAGGCGTCTGGAGAAGGAATATGATTATGATTGACAATCAAACCCAAAGTCTATGGCAACAAGCAACGGGGGAATGCATTTATGGAACGTACAAAGGAACTCAACTAGAATTGTTACCGGGTGAGAACACAACCTGGGGAGTTTGGCAAGGAAAACACCCGGATTCGCTGTTTGCCGAAACATGCTTTGAATCCAGACAAGGGATTCTCTCCAGGAAACTCATGCTAAAAGCCCTTAATTTCGTCACCCCCAAGGTAACAATGCCCGGATTTGCTGATTTGTCAGGATTACCCCAACGCGAAACGGTTTTTGGCATAAGCTTTAATGGTGTTTCTAAGGCTTATCCCCTATCCGAATTAAACACGGTTTTCCAGTTCACAGATAACTTTAACGGGAAAGATGTGGAGTTATTTTACGATCAACAAGCAAACTACTTGGCGGCAAAGGACAAAGAAAACAACCAAACTTTAATTGTTGAAAAACACTGGTGGTTGGGATGGAAGGAATTTCACCCCAATACAGAAATCTGGAGCAACAATTAGGTAGGGGTAGCTGCAATCGAGATCGGATCAGCTCTAATTTCAATTCTGCTTCCAGAGGTTCCACGCCTAGGAGTCTCTACGGGAGCCTGTCAGGGACAAGAGAGTGGCTTTACAGAATCTTTAAGGTTTTCCCCCGGAACTTTACCGAAACTTCATAGATCTCACCCTGGAATTGCAGTAACCTTTTTAGTGTAGTAGAGAGTTAAGGTTGACTCCGCCAAATGAACAGAGCGGGGTCTTTTTGTGGGAATCTGTAGAGATGCCCCATGGCACATCTGTACTGGATCAACCGGATTCATTAATGTTACAAAACTTAAACATGAAATCCAGGTTCATTCAGGTCGGAGATGAGAAACACCCCCGTCGGGATTCACCCCCCAGATTTAGGGGAATTGCCAACTCAACTGCCTAGATATGGCGAGATTAACCGATAAGCGTCGCGATCGCACGGCTAGCATCCCCACCTTAACCCTAAACCCTAGGGCTGATTATCCCCCAGGTTTGCTGAGAAATCAATCTCCCCATTTTTGGCACAAGGAATTAGCATATAAGGGTGACTAAACTGTACACTCCCTTACAATCCCTAAGGGACGGTCGCTGGTTCAAGCTCATCTGTGGCGCTAGTTTTCAGCACCTCCCTGCCGTTCGTAACCTCACCTTGGCGTATACTCTAGCTGGGGCTGATTGTATTGATGTGGCAGCTGACCCTGCCGTAATTGCGGCGGCAAAGACAGCCTTAGGGGTGGCGACAAGTCTGGTGGAGTCCGGTCAAGCACAAGGCATGGGATATAGTAACCAACCCTGGTTAATGGTCAGTTTAAATGATGGGGAAGATCCCCATTTTCGCAAAGCTGAATTTAATCCCAATGCTTGTCCTCCCGACTGTCCCCGTCCTTGCCAAACGATTTGTCCGGCTCAAGCGATTGTCTTTGAGCCACCGCCAACTCATCCGGACAATCCAGGACAGTGGGAGCCAGTTCAACCCCTCAACTCGTCTCACTCGCCCCAGAGATTCTCCGGTGTTATTGATCAACGCTGTTATGGTTGTGGACGTTGTTTACCCGTTTGCCCCAGTCAACTGATCTATACTCGCTCCTATGTATCCACCCCTACAACGTTAGCGGAACTGATTCTTTCAACGGGCGTTGATGCTTTGGAAATTCACACCCAAGTCGGGCATTTTAGTGATTTTAAACGACTCTGGGGCGCGATCGCTCCCTGGGTTCATAGCCTGAAGTTGCTGGCAATCAGTTGTCCCGATGGTGAGGGCATGATTGATTATCTCTGGGAACTTTACCATCTGATCACGCCCTTACCTTGTCCCCTCCTCTGGCAAACCGATGGCAAGCCAATGAGCGGTGATATTGGTACAGGCACCACTGGAAAAGCCGTGAAACTGGCACAAAAAGTCTTATCCGCCCATTTGCCAGGGTACGTGCAACTGGCGGGAGGCACCAATCATCATACCGTTAGTAAACTGAAAGCAGCAGGACTCCTCAACCCTGGAACACCGACGGAATTCCCGGCTCATCCAGTCCAGCCCTTTGTCGCGGGTGTGGCTTACGGTAGCTATGCCCGGGTATTACTGACTCCGATTTTAGACCAACTCGATCAATATGATGAAGAAAATCAGGATATCAATTCCCAATCATTTCCATTATTATCAAGGGCAAACCTGGAAACTGATCCGCAGCGGCTGGCACAAGCCGTAGCGATCGCCCATTCCCTAGTATCTCAACTCAAGTCTGTGCCTAAGCCTGTTCAACCCGAACTCAGTAGGTTCTGTCAATAGTCCTCAACCCCTTACATCAATAAAGGGCAAAGGACATAAGACAAAGGACATAAGACCAACGACGAATGACGACTAACAAGCCTATGGTGAATGCCAACGGGATGAACCCATCCCCTTCCCAATCGTTATCCAATCAAGCCTTATCTAACACCACAAATTTAGCTGGGATGCAGATTACTGAGGATCTTCAAAAATTACTGGATATTTTACCAGAGGATATTCGCCAAATCCTGGAGCAACACCCCCATCGCGACAATTTAATTGAAGTGGTGATGGATTTGGGTCGATTTCCGGAAGTGCGTTTCCCGTCTGGTGCCGAATATTTGTCCGAAACCCCCGTCACCGCTGAACAATTAAACTATTGTGTTGAGCGAGTTGGGCATTTCAGTGGCGATAATCGAGCCGGACTGGAGAAAACCTTACACCGGATTAGCGCGATTCGCAATCGCCCCGGCGACATTATTGGCTTAACCTGTCGTGTCGGACGAGCGGTGTTTGGTACGATTGGTTTGATTCACGATCTCGTGGAACGGGGTCAATCGATTTTAATGTTGGGGCGTCCAGGTGTGGGCAAAACGACGGCGTTACGCGAAATTGCCCGGGTGCTGGCAGATGATCTGCAAAAACGGGTAGTGATTATTGATACCTCCAATGAAATTGCTGGCGATGGCGATATTCCCCATCCTGCCATTGGTCGAGCCAGACGGATGCAGGTGTCGCGTCCAGAACTTCAACATCAGGTGATGATTGAAGCCGTGGAAAATCACATGCCCGAAGTGATTGTGATTGATGAAATTGGCACCGAACTCGAAGCCCTCGCCGCCCGCACGATCGCCGAACGGGGGGTGCAGTTGGTGGGGACAGCCCATGGAAACCAAATCGAGAATCTGATTAAAAATCCTACCCTCTCCGATTTAGTTGGCGGGATTCAAGCGGTAACCCTGGGGGATGATGAAGCCAGACGTCGGGGTTCTCAAAAGACGGTACTCGAACGCAAAGCCCCGCCTACCTTTGAGATTGCGGTGGAAATGCTGGAACGTCAGCGCTGGGTGGTGCATGAGAGTGTGGCGGATACGGTGGATGCGCTACTGCGAGGACGCCAACCGAATCCCCAAGTGCGGACGGTGGATGAGCAGAATAAGGTGATGATTACCCATGAATTTCCCCATGCACCCGTCCCCCCAGAGCGCCATACCCAGTCCGGGTTAGTGGCGAAACCCAGTGGCTGGCGTTCATCGGGACAGATGCAGCCCCTGTCGCGTTCCTCATCCTCGGCTGCGGCTCAAACCAGTTACTTTGATCAGCTGCTTCATGACTCTTGGCAACACCCCAACTCGGTTGGCGATGTTGTCGAGACGATTGGACCCAATGGTGAAGATTTGCCCCTCCATGTCTATCCCTATGGGGTGAGTCGTCATCAAATTGAACAGGTGATTCGGGTGCTAAATTTACCTGTGGTTTTAACCAAGGATATGGATAGTGCGGATGCGATTTTGGGCTTGCGATCGCATGTGAAAAGTCACTCGAAACTCCGTTCAATTGCCCGCTCCCGGCAAATTCCCATCCACGCGGTTAAAGCCAGCACCGTTCCCCAAGTCAGTCGCGCCCTGCGGCGGATGTTGGATATGGATGATCCTGGCGTTCCGGATGCGGCTGATTTGCGGTTGTTTACCCAAAGTGGCAGTGATGATGAGATTGAGGCGCTAGAAGAAGCCCGGTTAGCCGTTGAGCAAATCGTGATTCCCAATGGACAGCCCGTCGAATTACTGCCGCGATCGCCAAAAGTGCGAAAGATGCAGCACGAACTGGTGGAACATTATCGCCTCAAGTCCGATAGTTTTGGCGATGAACCCAATCGCCGCTTGCGAATCTACCCCGCTTGATGGCAAGGGGTAGGGGTGGAGCCAGATAACGTGTAGAGTAGTTCACGAGACTCTTGCTTCACCCGTTGTTCCATCACCGATTGCTGGAGTTGGATAAACGCCGTAAAGTCTTCCCAGTCGTACTTGTTGGCTAAAAGTTGACGCAATTGGTCTTCCGCTTGTAGGGTTAGGTAGCCAGTCTTTTCCGCTTCTTGAACAATTTCGCGAATTAATCTCATTAGTGAATCTCCAGTCTTAATCGGTAGGTTAAAAGTGTGCCAGGTTCTATGACGGGTTGTCCACCGCTACAGTTACCCATAGCTAACCATGGTTAGCAGAGCGTTGCTCTTACTGGGTCTGACGGCATTGTGACAACGCGACATGTTGTCAAAATTTTTCTTTACAAAAAAAAAACAAATTCAGTGCAACCCTTGAACATAAGTCCCCCGAACCTGAAGATATGTAAAAGCTACGTTCCCCTGATTGATGCAGCTAATGCCTTATTTTAGGGGATTTAAACGTAATATAAAAATTATATTAATTTTTTAACCGTTGGTCGGCTGGTTAAATAAAGTTAGCTTATCTTAACATTTGTTCATACATAGCCGTTGCCCTAAAGGAACTTTAGGTTAAACCGAGATCAAGTAGTTCATCAGAATCCCCTGCACGTTTTGGCAGGGGATCGAATTCAAGGCTGTTCGATTCTCTTTCCCGTTATTGGTAGGGTCCGGGGGGTCTGTCTTCTTTGAATGAAGATAACCATTCACGAACTTGACCCGCTGCAATATCGCGAGATCCGAGTCCAAACGCCAGCGCGATCGCCACAGCAATCGCACCTAAGAGTAAGCCAAAGGCTAAGTTGACAATGTCGCCAGCGATACCCATTTGTTGCAGCGCCATCGCCACGGAAAAGGCAATAATCGCAATCCGAGCCGCTTGTGCCAGGATTTGGGATTGGCGCGATCGCGAACTAGCAATCAAGTTAAAGGCAAGATTAGCAAAGTACAAGCCAACAGCAAATACAATTAACCCCGCCAGAATCTGACCTGCGATCACAATAATCCCGGTGACAATCGTGGTTAAGGCTTCAAACTGCAAGACATTCGTCGCGGCAACCGTAGCAAACAAGAGGATAGCAATGAAGGCAATAATACCCACCAGTTCTGACGGTGTACGCATCGAGGGAGTTGATTCCGGTTGAACCCGCGTTTCCGGTCCAGTCTCTGGAGTGGGTATGCCTAACTCCGAAGGTTCGGCTGGTGGGGGGGTAGGCGCGGGACGACTGGGACGAGGTTCTGGTATGCCTATCCAACGATAAACATTATTAAAGCCAATGCTGGCGAGAATATTGGTGACTAAATCCTTGACAAACTGACCGATTACATAAGCAATCAACAGAATCAACGCTGCCGTAAAGATTTTCGGTAGAGCATCGAGAATCTGATTTAACATCGCGATCGCAGGCTCTGAGATCGCCTCAATCTGTAAGGCATTCAGCGCGGCGATGCCGACGGGGATCAAAATTAAGACATAAACCGTCGTGCCAATAATCCAGGAGAGTGATTTCCCTCCGGGCGCACTTTGCAGTCCAAATCGCGCTCCTAGTTGATCCGTTCCGGCGGCTGACAACAGATTGGTGACGATGCGCCGCACCACCTGAGCCACGAGCCAACCTGCTGCTGCAATTACAAGGGCTGCCAAGATATCTGGCAAGATTGCCAAAATTTCATTCAACAACTCCTGCACCGGGCGCAGAGTGCCTTCCAAGCCCAGAGTGCTGAGAATGGAGGGCAGAAATAGCAGAAAAATGAACCAGTACAGCGCGTTCCCCATGGTTTCACTCAGGGAAAACTGGTTAGTTTGCCGTTGAGCCTCACCTTCTCCGGAACGGGGTGTCTCACTGACTTGTTCACCCAAGCGCTCATCCAAACCTAATGCCCGTAATCCTCGGGTTGTAATCAGCTTGACCAAGCTTGCCAATAACCAAGCCACCACCACCAGAATTGCCGCAGCGAAAATCTGGGGCAAGAACTCCAGGATTTTGTTGAGGAAATTATTCAGCGGTTGAGAGACGACCTCAAGCTTCAACGTCTGCAGAACCGCTACCACCGTAAAGATGATGATAATCCAGTAAACGGCACCGGCGACCCATTTTTCGATCGGCGGCGCTTCTGCGCCATCTTGACCGCCAGCAAACCACTCGGCAATTTGATTGTCGATACGGGTGCGGTTGAGCAGTCCGTTGGTCATTGACTTAGCAATCAAGGCAACGATCCAACCGACAATCAGGATCAGGATTGCGGCAATTAGATTGGGAACGAAGCTGCTGACATTTTGCCAAATTCCCTGAATACCAGTCTGAGCTTCTTGGATGGGTGTTGGTGTGTCTTGGGCTAAGAGGGGATGCACCCAAGGGGGCACACCTCCAATTGGGATAATTCCTTGCCACGGTTGGTTCATAGTCTTCCTTCTCTAATAGTCTTTAACAGTAAACGCTCTCACAAACAATCTGTGACTTCTGGGCTACAACTCATCGAGTATCTATAATCCTCTCAATCCATCGATCGATATCTTTGTCTCAACGTTTTTGGGCTAAGTCAAGATTTTTCACCTCAGATCGTCATCGCTAACCATGTTCGGCTAATTACGGCGTCACCTTTATCTTTATGGGGAATTTGGTGACAAAAATCAAGCTTATGTTGGTTTTTTCCCTCAAATCAGCTTTTTTTGGCGTTCTTTAGGGTACAGGATCTCTCTTTGTCCAATCGGTGAGGCAAGTGAAGCCGGTGGGAAGACAAAACACCCTCATCCCTGAGCGGGTATGGTCAGGAGTCTCCCTATCCCCGATTTGCCTCGTCTTCCTCCCTTTTTGCACAATAGAAGAGATTCGATCCGGATTGAGTCAGACCCAGCGAACTGGCATCGTAGTAATAAAAGTCAGATTACCAGCTATTGACACGCTATTATCGCTTTAAATGTCCAATTTTCAAGTTTTTGAACAATCTATTCACATTAAAGCCAGCGCCACCACCGTTGAGCGCTGCATCACCGATCTGACGCTGATGCACCGTTGGCTCAATTCCGCCCTGCGTTGTTATCCGGTGGGGGAGTGGAGTACAGATATTGGCAGTCGCAGTCGCTTTGTGATTCAAATCCCGCTAGTCCAGCCTACCCTCAATAGTGTCGTTGTGGAACGGGAACCTGGTTTAGTCGTTTGGCAATTCCAAGGATTCTTCCAAGGGCGCGATCGCTGGGAATGTCAACCCACGATTCGAGGTACGAGGCTGCTGAATCGTTTTGAGTTTGAAATTCCCAATCCTCTCGTCAGTTGGGGCTTTGATACCTTTGCCACAAGTTGGACACAGCAGGATATGAAAGCCCAGCTACGCCGCCTGAAACGGGTGGCTGAACAGATGTATCAAGGGACGGATTAATAATTGCAGCGAGTATATTAGATTCAGTGCTAACCCGAACGCTACTTGCCACTTAATGCATCTCACCCACTATGACAATTCTGCTCACCCTCGGTGTTATCCTACTGACTCTGATTTTATTCATCAGCGAATGGTTGCCCGTTGATATTACCGCACTCACAATTATGGTGCTGCTGATCGTGCTGGGATTAGTCACCCCAGAGGAAGGCATATCTGGGTTTAGTAGTTCCGCCACGATTACCGTGATGGCAATGTTTATTCTCAGTGCCGGAATTGCCCGCACGGGTGCGATTCAAGTCGTCAGCGAACTCCTGTTGAAGTGGGGAGGTAAAACGTCCTCGCAGCAGATTTTAGCGTTGGGGGTAATTGCAGGTCCGATTAGTGGTGTAATTAATAATACGGCTGTCCTGGCTGTCTTTCTGCCAATTGTGGAAGATTTATGTCGCCAACAGCGGATTTCTCCCTCCAAGCTTCTCATCCCCTTGTCTTATGCCAGTATTTTAGGGGGAATGATTACCGTAATTGGCACATCCACCAACATTTTGGCGAGTGGTTTGTCGGATAAATTGGGGTACGGTACATTCAGTTTATTTCAGTTCACCAAATTAGGACTAATTACGTTTACAATTGGCTTAACCTATTTAGTATTTATTGCCCCTCGACTCTTACCTAATAAAAAAGCGGCAGGGAGTGATACTCAAGAGTACGGACTTCAAGACTATGTGAGTGAAATTGTGATTCCCCCACGGTCTAGCTTAGTCGGACAAACGTTACGTTCGACTCAAATTCAGCGTAAATTTGATATGGACGTACTGGAGATCATCCGTAACGAGACTCGTTTTGCCCAACCCTTAGCTGACAAAATATTACAGCCTGGAGATATTTTAATTGTCCGGGGTAAGCGGGAATGTTTGCTGAATATTAAAGATGAACGGGGGATCGATATTTTGCCGGATATCCAATTTGGCAAAATATCCATCGAAAAAGATCTTACATCTGGGGAAGATACGATTGCTGAAGTCTTAATCTTATCAAACTCTGATCTAGCCGGATCTACCCTTAAAGACTTTCGATTTCGGCAACGCTATAACCTGACGGTATTAGCTATTCGTCGTGGACAAGAATTTGTCCGGGAACGTTTGGGTAAAGTTCCTTTACGGTTTGGGGATTTGCTCTTGGTACAAGGACCCAAGCAAAGTTTTGTCGGATTACAAAACAGTCGCGATTTGTTAGTCTTTGAGCAACGAGACATGGAGTCGTTACGGCGAGAAAAAGCGGGCATTGCTGTAGCAATTGGTGTGGGAGTTGTACTGGTTGCCGCGTTTACCCCATTGCCGATTTTAGTCAGTGCCTTGGCGGGAGTGGTTTTAATGGTTGTCACGGGTTGTCTGAAGCCCGGGGAAGTGTATAGTGCCGTTCGCTGGGATATTATCTTCCTTCTGGCGGGATTAATTCCCTTGGGAATTGCCATGGAAAATTCCGGTACAACGAAATGGTTAGCCGATAATCTGGTTTCCCTAGGCAGTAGTTTTTCACCCTACTGGATGCTGACGTTTTTCTTTCTGATTACGGCGTTATTGACTGAGGTTTTATCCAATAACGCTTCGGTGGTTTTACTCTTACCTATTGCTGTGCAGGTGGCTCAGACGTTGGATCTTAATCCCTTTGCCTTTATGTTTGTGGTTACCTTCGCGGCGTCGAATAGTTTTATGACACCGATTGGGTATCAAACCAACACGATGGTTTACAGTGCAGGCGGTTACAGGTTTCTGGACTTTTTCCGGGTGGGCGCTCCTCTGAGTCTTTTGATGATGTTTGTAATTCCTCCGTTAATTATTCTGCTTTATGGTTTATGACTATTTGTCCTTATTTAAATGCGTTTTAGCTGACTAAACTCGCCCTAACCAAGTAGGATAAGTGTTTGACCCATCAACAATCGACAACAACATGACAAAAGTACGGATCGGACTGCTATTTGGGGGACTCTCAGGAGAACACGAGGTTTCGATTTGTTCAGCACAGGCGATCGCCAAGGCGTTGGGTACGCCACCAAATACTCAGAAGTACGAGGTTTTACCGATTTATATTCAAAAAGATGGCATCTGGCAACCCCCAGACATCGCCCAGCAGGTTTTGGCATCGGGAACACCTCTAGACGCCAATGGAGACGGAAACCTCTGGCAATTCCCACCTCAGGTGGCTGACGTGGATGTATGGTTTCCCATCTTGCACGGACCCAATGGCGAAGATGGCACGATTCAAGGCTTGTTAACGTTAATGCAGGTTCCTTGTGTGGGTTCCGGTGTCTTAGGTTCAGCCATGGCAATGGATAAAATTGCCATGAAACAAGTGTTTGATCAAGTGGGACTCGCCCAAGTGAAGCATAAGGGATTGAGTCGCGCCCAAGTGTGGTCCAATCCCTGCGTTTTCCCGAAACTCTGTGATCAGATTGAGGAAACCTTGGGGTATCCCTGTTTTGTCAAACCCGCTAACTTAGGATCATCAGTAGGTATTGCCAAAGTGCGATCGCGAAGTGAATTGGAAACGGCGTTAGATAATGCCGCCAGTTATGATCGTCGGATTATTGTGGAAGCGGGAGTCGTGGCGCGGGAAGTGGAATGTGCGGTTTTAGGGAATGATAATCCGAAAGCATCTGTGGTGGGTGAAATCAGTTACACCAGTGATTTCTACGACTATGAAACCAAATATACAGCAGGTCGTGCCACATTATCCATTCCCGCACCGTTACCGGATGCCGTAAGTCGTCAGATCCAGGAGATGGCACTCCAGGCATTTGCGGCGGTGGATGCGGCTGGTTTATCACGGGTAGATTTCTTTTATGTGGAGGCGACAGGGGAGGTTTTCATTAATGAAATCAATACCTTACCGGGTTTCACCGCCACCAGTATGTATCCTCAACTGTGGGCAGCCACTGGTGTACCATTCCCTCAATTGGTTGATCAGTTGATTGAATTAGCCCAAGAACGGCAAAGTTCCTAAGTCGGTGGACTTTCTATTAAAGTTAACGGTTGAGATTAGGGAACAGGAAGGAACAGTAAGGGGTTGAGGGCGATTTACTTGCACTGGCTCCGGAGCGTGTCTTTTTCTTTTGTCCGACTACTTAATGCTATAAGCTGTTCGGCATTTAGATTGGGATACCTCAATCGCTCAAAGGCAACAGGCAACAGGCAACAGGCAACGCCTGAATACACAATTTAAATGCGTTTTAGCTTATACCCTGCCCGGAATACGGTCATTCCCCCATTCCAATTCGGCACAACCGAATTGAGGAATTGATTTAGCTGAATATCCTGAAAGTAAGGGAAATAAAAGTGGATTGA
Organism: Coleofasciculus sp. C1-SOL-03; assembly: GCF_040220555.1. Classification (NCBI taxonomy): domain Bacteria; kingdom Bacillati; phylum Cyanobacteriota; class Cyanophyceae; order Coleofasciculales; family Coleofasciculaceae; genus Coleofasciculus; species Coleofasciculus sp. C1-SOL-03. The sequence continues at coordinate 35,529 of NZ_JAVJUO010000207.1, read as the reverse complement.
AAACCAATCACTTTTCCTATCCAGATAGATAGTTAATCAACCTAATATGACCAAAAGCCATAAGACTATCTATCTGCCACTTTTGGTAGATGTTCACCGATATAGAACCTATCAAAATTAGCGTAGAAGCAATTAGGAGGACATGACTATGGCACTCGTTCGTTGGCAGCCTTTCGGAGAAATCGACTCTCTGCAACAAGAAATGAATCGCCTGTTTGAGAGTCTCGCACCGATGCGCGGGGAAGGTGATGGCGTAAACTTTGCGCCGCCCGTGGAAATGGAAGAAAGCGAAAATAACATCCATCTAAAGCTAGAAGTTCCGGGAATGGAACCCAAGGATTTAGATGTGCAAGTAACCAAAGATGCGGTGATGATTAGCGGTGAACGCAAATCAGAAGCCAAGACTGAAGAAGGAGGAATGACGCGCAGTGAATTCCGCTATGGTAAGTTCCGCCGCGTAATTCCCTTACCTGGACAAGTTGAGAATACGCAAGTCCAAGCCGATTATAAAGACGGCATCCTCAATCTCAACATTCCCAAAGCGGAAGCAGAAAAGAACAAAGTCTTTAAAGTGAACCTTGGCTAATCCAAATCGGTGAGAATTCAGATTGGCTAGCCTTGTAGACAACCCTCACCGCCAACCCCTCTCCCCCAAGCTTGGGAGAGGGGAGCTGAGTTTATAGGAGGACTATCAAAGCCATCAACTGATAAGTAGGTTGGTGGAAATAAACTCAACCAGGTTAAGTTATGTTAACCAGCCTCAAACCCTTACAAATGACGAATGACGAATGACGAATGACGATCCCCACCGTTAACTTTAATTGTCCCCACCTACTTAGTAATAGAGACAAAGATTAATTAGGGCGAGTTTTGGTGAGCCGTTATCGGTGAGGTCGGGCGGGTTTTGTTGTGCATTTATTGGTGAGGAGGGCGGGTTTTGTTGTTCCGTTATTTCAGCAATAGCTGACTTTAGTCCCTAAACCCGCCCCTACAATTGATTAAACCCGCCTCTACAATCGATGCCAATCACCAATCACGAATCATCAATCTCCAATCTCCTGAAGCGCCTGTCGCAAATCATCCCTAATTTCTTCAGCACATCCTTTCACAGGTTTATGACAGTAATCTGCCACCGATAAAGGCGAACCAATATGAATATCAACATCGCATCCCTTGTGCGGTACAGGTTGACTGTAATGAATCCGAATCGGCACAATTTTAATCCCTAAACCCGGTTGATCCGTTTCTGCATGGAGTGCCATCCGAGCCAATCCCGGTTCTAGGGGTTGGATGTCTTCCGTCCGAAAAATATCGCCTTCAGGGAAAATAACCAGAACGTTTCCCTTCTCCAATAACTCAATCCCGTGACGCAGACTGGAAATTCCCGGATGTTTAGGATCAACGGGAAACCCGCCTAAACGACGAATAAACCAGCCTTGCACCCCTTTCATTTCATTAACCGACACCATAAACTGTAAATCCCGTCCGGTAATATCTCGACCAGCGGCATAAGCTAACATCAGCGCATCCCAGCGAGACCGATGGGTGGGTGCAAAGATAACTGGACTATCTTTGGGTAAATTCTCCCGTCCCTTGACCTCAATTTTGCCAAAGTAAAAGGGCAAAACCAGGTAACGACCTAGAGGATAGACTAGACGCACTAACCAAGGGGAAATATGAGAGGTAGTTACCTCTTCCTTGGTATTGGTGGAATGGTCTTGAGTTTTATCGGGGGATTTAGTCTGGCTCATTGTGGCAATTGGTGATGGGCAAGCCAAAAAATTCACTATAGCTTCACCTTAGGTGTTATGACCTAGACTATCCTCTGCCTAAAGGTTGATGACGTTAGTTCGTAGTTCGTAGTAAGGGCTTTAGCCTTTATCAAAGGAGGCATCGCCAGGAAACGAGTAAGACTTAAATATAAGGTGGGTTGTGTTGATATCACTATATCGGTGAGCCAGGGCGGGTTTTGTTGTTCATTTACTGATGGCTATCTTAATTTAGCGGCTAAACCCGCCTCTACAATCGACTGGACTAGGGCGGGTTTTGTTGTTCATTTATTGGTGAGGAGGGCGGGTTTTGCTGTTCCGTTATTTCAGCAATAGCTGACGTTAATTCCTAAACCCGCCCCTACATTAATTCCTAAACCCGCCCCTACATTAATTCCTAAACCCGCCCCTACATGTTCCTAAACCCGCCCCTACAGTTCCTAAACCCACCCCTACATTAGTTTCTAAACCCGCCCCTACAATCGACTGTAATTGCCCAAAAATCTGCCTGTTGAATGGTGCAAGACTTGCTTCACCTATGCAACCTTCAAATCAGGTACAGATACTTCAAACAACAGTATGTCTTATAATTACGAACTCCTCATCATTGGTGCAGGGTCTGGCGGACTAGCAGCGGCGAAACGAGCAGCGGCTTATGACATCAACGTTGCTGTGGTGGAAAAAGAATCCCTCGGTGGTACTTGTGTCAATCGCGGCTGCATTCCCAAAAAATTGATGGTTTATGCGGCGGATTTTGCCTTACAAGATCAACTCGCCACCAGCTATGGCTGGAGTGAATGTCAACGGCAAATCAATTGGTCACAATTTCTCAGCAAAGTCCACCACCATATCGATAAACTGAATCAATCCTATCTGCAAACCCTGGAGGAGGCTGGAATCGACCTGATTCGCGGTCAAGCCAAATTTGTAGATGCTCATACGATAACTGTAAGCGATCGCCAAATTACTGCCAATAAAATTATTATTGCTGTGGGTGGGCATCCCATTGTGCCAAATATCCCTGGCAAAGAGCATGGGATTACCTCCCGCGAAATGTTTCAACTGCAAGAGTTGCCCAAACGACTGGCAATTATTGGTGGCGGCTATATTGGTGTAGAATTTGCCAGTATGATGGATGCTTTGGGAGCTGAGGTCACGCTGATGGATGTCGAGGAATCAATCTTACCCGGGTTTGATCACGATATCTGCATGTCTGTACAAAGGGGCTTAAGTCAACGAGGAATTCGGATTCTGACTCAAACCACAGCCAAAGAAATTAGTCAAGGAAGCGATGGAATCCAACTCAACTTATCTGGGGACTATCAAGAAACCCTGAACGCCGATACCGTCTTAATTGCCACCAGTCGCGCCCCCAATACGAAAGACTTGGGTTTGGAAAACACGGAGGTTAACGTCAGTGAAAAAGGCGTCATTGAGGTGGATGAGTACAGCCGCACGACACAGGATACTATTTTTGCCATTGGCGATTGCACCAATCGTATCCCCTTAACCCCCGTCGCTATCGCTGAAGGTCAAGCCGTTGTAGATACGGCGATTGGTAACCACCCCCAGTCGGTCAATTACGACAATGTTCCCTCTGCGGTGTTTACCCGCCCAGAAGCGGCGACTGTGGGAATGACACAAAGCAAGGCACAGGAAAAATTTGGTGACTCCGTGCGCTGCTACCGCACTGAATTTAAACCGATGCTTTACAGCCTGAGTGAACAAGACGAAAAAGCGATGATCAAATTAATCGTTGAGGGCGAAAACCAACGCATCGTGGGCGCTCAGATGGTAGGTGAACATGCGGCGGATATTATGCAAACTCTCGCCGTAGCGATTCGTCAGGGTCTCAACAAGCAAGAGCTAGATGCGACGATTTGTATCCATCCCACGATTGGAGAAGAGGTTCTCACGCTCGACTAATGGGGAAGCCAATTCTATTTTCGGCAAATGGTATTCAGGCGCACATTGGGATACTCAGACAAATTACAAATGACAAGACTCGTCCCCCTATAATTGAGGAAAATCAAGAGCAAAGTAGCCCAAATGAGTGCAACAAATAGCGCTAAAAAAATAAAATTCGGTACCGATGGCTGGCGGGGAATCATCGCCGATGATTTTACCTTCGCCAATGTCTGTAAGGTAACTCGTGCGATCGCGAGTTATCTGGATACAGCCTACGGCAAAGACCGCCCGGTATTAGTAGCTTACGATACCCGCTTTCTGGCTGATCAGTTTTCCCGCACTGCTGCTGAGGTGTTGGCAGACTTGGGCTGGACGGTGAAAATTGTCAACCGGGATTGTCCGACGCCAGTGATTGCCTATCAAGCGCGTCAACTCAACTCAGCCGGAGCGCTGATGTTTACAGCATCCCACAATCCCGCTGCCTATTGCGGGATTAAATATATTCCGGATTATGCAGGTCCTGCTACCCCGGAAATTACGGATACGATTGTTTCCAATATTGCTGGGGCAGATGATGCACTACCGAGTGGTAAGTCGGGTGATAAAATTTCTACCTTTGATCCGAAACCGGATTATTTACACTTTATTTACACACTACTAGACGTAGAACGGATTCGGCGGGCGCAACTCAAAGTAAAATACGATGCCCTCTATTCCACGTCTCGCGGTTATCTGGATGATGTCCTAGAAAACTGCGGCTGTCAGACGGAAAGCTTTAACACTACCCGTGATGTCTTATTTGGTGGCGGAATGCCCGAACCCAAAGGCGAGTATCTGGTGGGGTTAAGAGAAGCCGTGACGCGGGATCAGGCGGATTTAGGTCTAGCGACTGATGGGGATAGCGATCGCTTTGGTATCGTAGATGAACAGGGTAATGTACTAACCCCCAATACTGTGCTATTGTTACTGGCACGTCACCTGATTAAAAACAAAGGTAAAAAAGGTGCGATCGTCCGTACTGTTGCCACAACTCACCTATTGGACAACTTCGCCGTAAAACATGGTCTAGAAACTTACGAGACAGCCGTCGGTTTCAAATACATCGGTCAGAAAATGCGGGAAACCGAGGTGCTGATTGGCGGTGAAGAATCCGGGGGATTGAGCATTATTGGGCATATTCCCGAAAAAGATGGTATTTTAGCCAATATGCTGGTGGCTGAAGCCATTGCCTACGAAGGTAAACCCCTGAGTCAGTTAGTCGAAGAAGCGATTAAAGAAGCGGATGGTCCGGTTTACAACCAGCGCTTGGACTTGCATTTGAACGAGGATCACAAAGCCGCCGTTTTAGACACTTGCGCCAAAAATCCTCCCCAAGAAGTGGCTGGAATTAAGGTTAAAGAAGTGGGGCGCAAAGATGGGATTAAACTGTATTTATCAGAAGGAAGTTGGGTGTTATTGCGTCCCTCCGGTACCGAACCGCTGATGCGGGTGTATATGGAAGCAGATTCTCCTGAAAAGCAAAATCAAATTGCTGAGGCGATGAAGCAGATGATTCAGCAGATGGAACCTGCAACGGTATAACTAAGGCTTGCTGAATCCGGGTTGTAGAGACGTTGCATGCAACGTCTCTGCACAGTGGGCGGTAGAGAGTTCAATCCCTGGTAGGGATTATAGAGGATTTTGACATTAATCAGATCATCCAGATTGGGAGGAACACGGCAGTTTCAATCCCTGGTAGGGATTATAGAGGATTTTGACCAAAAGGGAGGGCTTACCAATGCCAAAAAGACGTTTCAATCCCTGGTAGGGATTATAGAGGATTTTGACACAACAATACCTGGTACGGATACGGCTTAAATCTGTTTCAATCCCTGGTAGGGATTATAGAGGATTTTGACCCCCAATCATCCTCTTGCCCATAATCAATTAGTAGTTTCAATCCCTGGTAGGGATTATAGAGGATTTTGACTGCCGATTCCTTGGAAATCAAGGCGCGACTGGAGTTTCAATCCCTGGTAGGGATTATAGAGGATTTTGACGTCGGTCACGTCTGGTTAGAGTCTCTTGTCAAAGTTTCAATCCCTGGTAGGGATTATAGAGGATTTTGACCTGTAGCCGCAGGAGGCTTTAAAGACATCCCACTAGTTTCAATCCCTGGTAGGGATTATAGAGGATTTTGACTTGTCGCTTGATCTTGGGTGCTGCTGATCCCAAGTTTCAATCCCTGGTAGGGATTATAGAGGATTTTGACGGAAGCTAGCCAAAATAATGGGGCTAAGCTCTCGAGTTTCAATCCCTGGTAGGGATTATAGAGGATTTTGACATTATATCGGCAAGTCCAAGGGCAAGCCCGAAATTGAGTTTCAATCCCTGGTAGGGATTATAGAGGATTTTGACACAGGATATTGGTGGTAGTCTGTTCTATATCCAGTTTCAATCCCTGGTAGGGATTATAGAGGATTTTGACGTAGTTATGAGGCGATTTAAGAGGCGGTGACTGGTTTCAATCCCTGGTAGGGATTATAGAGGATTTTGACTGGATGGAGTCACCGGGGCTACTCCCTTCACTCGTTTCAATCCCTGGTAGGGATTATAGAGGATTTTGACGCAAAATTTCGCTCAGACCACCGCCCAGAATTTGTTTCAATCCCTGGTAGGGATTATAGAGGATTTTGACAAGGCAAAGAATAGGTATCTCCTCCATGCGTGTAGTTTCAATCCCTGGTAGGGATTATAGAGGATTTTGACCTGATATCAGATATTTTTCTTGTCCTGGAAGGCTTGTTTCAATCCCTGGTAGGGATTATAGAGGATTTTGACAAAAGCTGCGGGCATTTGTCGATCTAAAATATCCCGTTTCAATCCCTGGTAGGGATTATAGAGGATTTTGACCTTTATGTCAGCGCTGTTGGCTAAAGACGCCAGAAGGTTTCAATCCCTGGTAGGGATTATAGAGGATTTTGACTCAAGTACAACGATTTGGAGTTGGCTACAGCAAGTTTCAATCCCTGGTAGGGATTATAGAGGATTTTGACTGGTCAGAACATGAGCCACGCCAGCGTCAGCGACTTGTTTCAATCCCTGGTAGGGATTATAGAGGATTTTGACCAGGGATCAGACGCGCCACGGCTGCCTACGGTCGTTTCAATCCCTGGTAGGGATTATAGAGGATTTTGACAGTTTAAACTGGAGTGTGGGGAATTCTTCCGAGGTAGTTTCAATCCCTGGTAGGGATTATAGAGGATTTTGACCAACTATTTCATCAACATTCACAATATCCTTTTCGTTTCAATCCCTGGTAGGGATTATAGAGGATTTTGACCCATGCAAGCGTTAGAGAACCAGTGGGCGATTGGGTTTCAATCCCTGGTAGGGATTATAGAGGATTTTGACTGCCGCCCTCTGAAAAGCTTGGTGTATGTAGTTTTCAATGTTCAGATCCGAGAGACTCCATCTAATATACCATTTCAGACTTTGACAGACAAGAGACATCTTAAAAAAAACATCCGAAATTCAGCACCAGTAAGCGTTTCAAGATTTCCGAGAACCTCATTTTTAGGGTAGCGTCCTCAAACCCAGAACCCATAAGAGATACAGCCGCCAAATCATCATAGCCTTTGAAAACACCTACCCCTTCTCGGATTTAATTCGCCCAGGTGCGATCGCCATTTGGCATATTGAGGTCAAACTGCGCTCAAATACACTATACTGCATCCACTGCCCTTAAGACTTGAGCTTGAGATGAAAGCCTTAACGAATCTGCTCACATCTCTCATTGTCGCCGCTTGGATTGCCGCAATTGCCATCCTATCGGTACAAAATGCCACACTTATATCTCTTAGATTTCTCAATGTTGAATCCATTAAACTCCCTGTGGGAGTTGTTTTAGCGTTGAGCGTGGGAATAGGCGTGATTGCTGGGGCAATTATTCCGTGGGTATGGCAGATAGAAGGCAGAAAGCGATTATAAGTAGGTGGACATAATTAACCTAAACGGTGAAGATAGTCATTCGTCATTTGTCATTTGTCATTTGTAAGGATTTGAGGTTTGTTTACAAAACCTAGTACAATGCTGTTTTCTTTTTAGGGACAATTGTAGGGGCGGGTTTAGGGACAATTGTAGGGGCGGGTTTAGGGACTAAATTCAGATATTCACCGATAACGGAACAACAAAACCCGCCCTCCTTACCGATAACGACCCGCCCTCCTTACCGATAACGGAACAACAAAACCCGCCCTCCTTACCGATAACGGAACAACAAAACCCGCCCTCCTTACCGATAACGGAACAACAAAACCCGCCCATTTCTCCACCGCCAGACAATCAATTAATCCAAAACCGAACCACAAAAATCAGCAGATTTTCAACCGCGATCGCATATAGCACTACGCTCTAAGGTTAGGACAAAAGAACAAAAATTTAAATCGCTCAATCCCTTGATTAGTCAGTGTTTTTCTTCACTATTGCCCATTGCCCATTGCCTATTGCCCATTGCCTAATGATAGGGTGGGGCAGGGCGGGTTTTGTAGAAAGGTGATTGGTGACTTCATTAATTTTGTCCCTAAACCCGCCCCTACATGGGAAATTGGAATAACCAACGATAGTATGGGCATTTCAAGGTTTATAATTCATTACACCACCAATGCTGGACGCTGGTGAATCCCCGGATTTGTTGCTTCTAACCGAGTCGCCAACGCAATCAGCGTGGCTTCAGCCGCAGGGCGTCCCACAAGCTGAACTCCCACAGGCAAACCCGTTGAGTCAAATCCCGTGGGAATTGCGATCGCGGGAAGTCCACTAGCATTAAATGGAGGACAAGGTGCAATCCAACGAATAATATTTTGCAACGTTTCCTCTGGACTCAAATCCGCCCATTCCCCCACCCGAATCGTTGGGTGCATATACACCGGAAGCACCAACACCTGAAAATTCTCAAAAAATCCGACAATCTGTCGCGATATAATCTGCATCTGGGCAACGGCTTGCAAATACTCCCCCGCCGAACCCGATTGGGCAGCAATCCACTGATTCATCGGACTTAACGCCGCCACGGGAATCCCTGTCGCCGTAACCCCGGCTTGCCACACCTTTTGAAAGGGTTCAATTAAACCACTAAAATCAGGACAACCCGGTTCCACCTGATGTCCCATCTCTTCCAAACGTCGCGCCGTTTCATGCACCGCTTGCTGACAAACCTCTGCCGCATCCCCTAGGGGGGGTATCGCTGTAGAAAAAGCAATTCGCAATTGACCGAGGGGTTGACGAGTGGCTTCCAGAAACGATACCTCTGGTTCCGGTAACCAATAGGGATCACCGGGAATATAGCCAGACATCACATCCAGCAACGCCGCCGCATCCGCAACCGTGCGGGCTAAAGAACCATTAGCGGCAATTCCATTTTGGCGATCGCCCACTGGCGCAAAAGAGACTCGTCCCCGTGCAGGTTTAATTCCCACCACGCCGCAGCAGGAGGCAGGTCCACGCACTGAACCGCCCCCATCAGACCCCTGGGCGATGGGACATAATCCAGCAGCAACAGCTGCAGCAGACCCCCCACTTGATCCGCCTGGGGTGTATTCTAAATTCCAGGGATTACGGGCTGGGGGAAATCCTGGGGGTTCGGTATAAGGAAGGGAACCCACTTCTGAGGTGGCGGTTTTGCCTAAAATAATGAATCCGGCTTGTTTAATCCGGGCGACGACGCCATCATCGTAGGGCGCTATTTTATCTTTGAGAATCGGCGTGCCGTAGGTACAGGGTAAATTCTGGACAGCGGTGAGGTCTTTTATAGCAATGGGTACGCCAAAAAAAGGGGGCAGTTCAGCACTATCTCTTATCTGCGTCAACTGTTCAGTCTTGGCTTTGGCATCCGCTAGCGCCATATCAGTGGCGACACTAAAATAACTGCCCAATTGAGGATTAAACTGTTGAATGCGGGCTAAATAAACTTCGACTAATTCTAAGGGAGATACTTGACCTTGGCGAATTAATTGCGCTTGGTCTATGGCGGGTGTGAAGGCTAAATCAGTGTTAGTCATTTGTCATTTGTCCTTTGTCATTTGTCATACTCGCTTCCCTTGAGAAGCAAGCTACGTCCTTTGTTGAAGACGGCTTGCTGTCTGTCGAGGTAGGTTTAGCGGGTGTAGTGGGCTGACCCACCTAAAATGGTGAATTAGAATTGTAGGGGCGCAAGGCTTGCGCCCGGTTTAACCGTCAAATCTATTGCACAATTTTAGCTGGGTCAAGCCAGTAGGGTGAGGAGAGCCAAGCGTAACGCACCATTTCAAACGATAATAGTGAAACCCTATAACAATAGGCAATTGAGCCAATGACGCAGAGGTTTAGGTTGGTTGGGTTCTTGATAATTATTGGGTAATAGTTTAATCAGCGCCTCTTCTAACCTCTCCATCGCCTTTTGGACTTCCTTCGGTTTGGGGCGTTGGGATTGGGGAAAGTGCAAGGGTTCGCCAAATCGCAGAGTTAATAGCTTGCGAAAATAAAGGTCATGAGTGCCAATTAAGGCTACGGGTACAATGGGGACGCCCGCCCGCAACGCATACATAATCCCACCTCGCGCTAGGGGTAATTGTAATTCACCTTCAACCTCACCCAGTCTCCCCTCGGGAAAAATTAAAACGCCATCCCCACGGGCAAAAATTGCCTGCACCGCCCGTTCTATCTGTCGCATTGTACCCAATCCGGCGTTACTTGGCACATCCTCTTCAATGGCGGCGGCTAAGTCGGCTAAATCCTCGCGCCCTGCTTGGGCGGCTTCAATAACCGCTTTTTCTTCTTTCCAGCGCCGTTCTAGGGGAATGACACCCCCCGCCCAACCCAAAATCCAGCGTTTCCACCAATGATTATAGAGAGTACGGGCGTCAGCCGGGGTGTAGTAGTAAGGATGTCCGGGGACTTCGGCGAGAATCAGTAATGGATCAATGTGATTGAGATGGTTGGCGGTGAGTAATGCAGGTTGAGTGGGAATATATTCCGGGTTTTCGATTCGCACGGGGAACAGCAGATGAATGAACGATCGCAGAATGAAACGCCTTACCCTTCCCCTGACTCGCTGATCTGATTCCCCTTGGGCGATCGCATTCAGATTATTCCTAGCATTTTCGACAGCATTACGCACTCTGCGATCGCGGGCTGCACTTAATCCTTCCTTCACCCGTTGAATCATTGCAGGTGTCAGGGGTGGCGATTGGGTTTGTTGGGTTTGCTGATTCTCTACGGAGGAACTCATAGGCAATTAGGGAAACAGGGAACACCGAGATAGCCGGAATAGACTTCATCATTCATCTTTGATAACGTCTGTCCTCGATAGGAAATGCAATAGCCCAGTTTTTCCTTTGTCACCTTCTTCACTCCGTTGCTTTGGTTACAGTACCCTGAACAGCTTGGAGTCGCAACGGTTCAAGTCCCAACAGTAGCATAGACAGTTAAAAAACTGGCATACTATTACATACCCGTTTTTTAGGTTGTTCTAAGAGGATTCAGATCCTACACCATCCTCAACTCGCTTACCTAGGTATGGAATGGTACTGAAATTTTGGCTGGTGGGCAATGCCCACCCTACGGTATATCAAGGGTTTCGGCACTCTAAAACGGCTGACTAAAGCGTGTCATTGAACTTAGATGACTCCAACGGGTATTTTTACTTAGCCACTTCTTTTTTGGCAAACCTTTTTAGCGTTTTTCCCAATGCGATTTATGAACAAATACAGTCGATTTCTGGTTTCTATTTTCGCCTTAATCATCGGATTTTGGTGTATTAACCTTCCCAACTCATCCAGCCTAGCTACAGCCGCGCCTCTACCCCAATTCGTTACTCCCACGCCTATCACCCTCGCATCAGTCGATTCCTCCCTGTTTGAAACCTTACTCAAGCGCTCCTATCTAAGAGCTATTAAAGATACGGAAGTCGCCGATGAATCAGAAATATCCACAACTCTGCAAGCCATTTCCGCCAACAATCCCAATTTAAAATGGAGAGATTATCAGGGACAAAAACAAGTATTAATGGTAACTTGGACATCCTGGAATGGCTATGATAATCAAATTGGCTTACCGATGGAATTAAGCCGAGAAATTTGGGTCACGGCGGTTCCCGAACTGCAAACCTTCGCCCGAACGTTAAACCTTGACCCAGAAAGCCTCACCTTACGCCTAGAACAATACTTGGGTTTACCGCCTCACAATGGCAAAACCAAATTTGTGGAAATGTGGGTGAATGCGTCGGATTTATTTCGTCCTTGTCCCGACGCCGAAATTAACGATACTCGCTGTGAGGTGAACTTCCCGGAGACTGTTGAGCCGCAACATCAGGATTGGATCAATACTTTGCAGTTAGCCTCTTATGGTGACAATGGTTATCCGTGGACACGATTAGGCTATAGCTATGATTGGGGACGTCTGGATGGTGAAATTGGTGCGAGTGAATTTATCGTCAGAAAAGGGGCAAATGTTACGATTGAATCTGTCAATAACACGGTAGACTATTGCAAAGCCTAAATGCATCTGAAAGTAACCATTACGTTCTGACAAATTATTCGGGGAGCTTCTCAGTTGCCCAAAGAAGCTCCCTAACTGTTACTATTATTGATTTCCTTGGGAATCATTGTCAGTCGGAGGTTGAACATCAACATCAGGTGCGGTAATCGTCTTTTCTTCTTGGGTTACTTCCACCTCAGGAACAGTAATCTCTTTTTGCTCAGTTCCTACATCAACCTCTGGTCCCTCAACTTCATATTCTGGCAAGTTTCCAGGATCTACGTTAACATCTACATCCGGTTCTTCCCCGGCTTGCTCTTTTTCCACGCGACAACCAGTTGACACAACAAGCAGTAAAGCCAGAGGAAGTAATAGAATGGGTCGTTTTAGAAAAAACATAGTTTTTGTATAGAATGCGTTATCTCGTTGCTAGGGGATTTACCTAATGTAATAACTCTTAGAACGGAGACTCTCTCATTCTAGGAAATAAGGTCAATTTCAGCTTATACCTTTAGGATGAAATTGTTTCGAGTAGCGTAGCATGTCTCAATTGTTACATCATCCTCGTAGGGGCGCAAGGCTTGCATCCGTGTAAACTTAAGACTTTGTATAACTGGCGATTAAAGTTTAGATCCCCCTAAATCCCCCTTAAAAAGGGGGACTTTGATTAATTTCTGGTTCCCCCCTTTTGAAGGGGGGCTAGGGGGGATCTCTTATTAAGTAAGGGTTTCAGCCTTAAGTTGACACCAATAACCGACGTGCGCCCGATTTAATCGTCAAATCTACTCAGCCTTACACAAATCGATGCATAAACTCGTAAGTCAAATCCACTCGTCCTTTACGTAACATCGCCGGGTCGAATCGTTCTGTGGTATTACAGGTCATTAATACCACTAATTTTTGCTGCGCTTTAATCCCGGTGTCATCAATCACACTCTGATACAACGTTCCATCCAGCAAACTGAGAATATGCTCCGTTTTATTATTCCATTGTGCCACTTCACTGGCTCGATTTTTGGCTAAGTTATCCGCCTCGTTAATAATTAGGGCAACTCGTTCCAAATAACTCGGCGGGACGAAATTTTCCACGGCATCATGATCCAGAATAAAAATCGTATACCCTAACGGGACAAGAACTTCTTTTGCCAGCGCTTGTGTCCATACCGTTTTTCCGGTTCCCGGTTCACCATGTACCAAAATCGCTAACTGATTTTGATCCAGAATAGCCTGCTGAACAGTATCGGTAAACCGTTGAATATCGCTGGGAAAGTCTCTAATCTGAAACTGACTGTGAACCTGTCCCACCCGACTTTGATAACCACTCAACATCACGGCTACATTATATGTGGCTTTATTCACTAACGGGCGAATTTCATCTGCCATTAAACTGTAGCAGCGCCGTCCTTGACCCTGGTTATTAATTTGTAACCAAATCTCTGGATTCGACCAGTAGCCATAGACTGTGCCAAACACGTCTAAGCGTTGCCAGTTGACAAACTTTTCTAGAGGATAATAAAAGCGGCGATCCATGTAATCTTGAGTAATCAAATCAGGACTGCCGAGAATATCCAAAACTTTAAATAAAGTGACTTCTTGCAGTCGATTCAGAACATACTCAATTGGAATACTCTCGCGGGTAACGGTTTGGGTAACGGGTGTATTGACAAATATCGTCTCCCGCTGACAATGATTAGGAGTTGGCGGATCAGGGGTAATGTACTCCCAGAACTCATCCCACTCATAACGCATGTTTTCGGAAAATAAGCTCAAAACATTGGCGAAAATATTATAGTGATTTCGCCCTAATGCATCAGCCACATCACTGGTAAAATCTAGAGTCTTTTGCAATAACTCTGATGTATCATTTTGCAGCAAATGTAAAACAAAGTCCAAGTCAAACTGCCGCGATAAAGGACGCCAGCCTAAGCCCAATAAGCCTTTCGCTTGCCGATTGTTCTGAGGAGAATTGTCTGGAGACCAAATCTGTTCTGAATTCATCACTATTTTTCCTGCTGAGTTGGAGACTCTTGGCGGATTAGAGTTGCTGTAGATATTCCGGGGGAACACAATCCACTAACCACACCCCATTTTCGGAACAGTAGAATGTATGACCCTTCTCGGACATGGCTTTAGCATCGACAGCCAAAACTACCGGACGACCATGACGCTGTCCTACTTTTTTGGCGGTGGCGATATCCGGGGATAAGTGGACGTGATGCCGTGACATTTTGCATAAGCCTTGACGCCGAATCGATTCAACAGTTTTGTGACCTGTACCATGGTAGAGTATTTCTGGTGGAATAGTGGGTTCTAACTGTAAATCAACCGCGATACTATGCCCTTGATTGGCGCGAATCCGTGTTTTTGTCGCATCAAAAGCAAAGCGTTGTTTATCATTTTTGGCAACAACTTCTTTAAGTTCATTGAGAGTCAGGGGAAAGGAATACTGTTTACAAGCAGATAGCAGTTGATCAACGTTGACCCAACCTCCTGGTTCTAAGGTTAACCCAATCCGTTCGGGTTGATGTCGCAGATGTTTGCTGAGATATTTGCTAATTTTAACCAGGCGGGTAGAGTTCATGGTTGATTGAATCAATCGCTGTTAAAATGGTTTAGCTAACCCTAAACAAGGGTTGGATAACGTTGCCTTGAGTCTGAGTCAGATCAATGGGTTCATACTCAGGGGTGAGGACTATGCTAACTTGTATTATACAATACTACAATTGGCAAAAATTGTCTACCTGTCAACTCTTCTGTAGCGATTGCATCCGTTCTCACGCCGCCCAAACCGTAGCGGTAACTCGTTAGGCGTTTTCTGAGGTTACATGCTTTTGCCAACAGCATAATGCTTTTGAGGATTTCCTGGGTGAGAGAGAATTGAGGATGAGGGATGCCTGTTTCCGCAGCAGAGATAGCCAGCATATATAATGCCAATGGTGCGTTACGCTGCGCTAACGCACCCTACAGATAAAGGGTATGCGTAAGTCCGAATAGATACTCGGCGATCGCACGGTAGTGTGTGTCAATATGTTTTTTTCCCGGTAAGTTGATACAATTAACCCGGCGTAGGAACGCAGGAATGATTGTATGGAGAAACCGTCAACCTCTAGCCATGGTGTAGTCTTGGTAACGGCGACATCCCCAGAAGAAGCAGACGCGATCGCTTCATCCTTGGTGGAAGCGCGAATGGCAGCTTGTGTCAGTATTGCACCTGTGCGATCGATTTATACCTGGGACGGGAAAGTGAATCGTGATCAAGAGTGGCAATTGGTGATAAAAACAGATTTATCTCAATTTGATCAGTTAGCTGCCAAAATTCAGGAGTTGCATAGTTACGACGTTCCCGAAATTATTGGCTTGCCGATTATTGCTGGATCTGAGGCTTATTTACAGTGGATTTCGGAAAATGTATCTGTGAAAAAGTTGTGACCCTTGGCTGCGGAAAAAGCGCATAAATAATTTGTAGGGGCGGGTTTTACAACCATCGTTTCTTTTAGACCCAGATGTGACTAAACCCGCCCAATTGTAGGGGCTGGTTTAGGGACTTTCGTTTCGCTATTGATGATAAGATTGAATCGAAACCCGCCCAATTGTAGGGGTAGGTTTAGGGACTTTCGTCTCGCCATTGATGATAACGTTGAATCAAAACCCGCCCAATTGTAGGGGCTGGTTTAGGGACTTTCGTTTCGCCATTGATGATAACATTGAATCAAAACCCGCCCTGACTGACCTAATTTTAAATGTATGTATAGGGATGAGGGATAAATAATTTATTTATGTCCTTTGTCCTTGGATGTGGGATAATCAGAATTTTGAGGAATTCGCCCTTTTTTTCAACTTGTACACCGTCACATTTCGTTCTGTTTAATGTCTACTGATGAACTCTCCAAGCGTATTCAATCCTTCTGGAAATTTCTGGTCAAATTATTAATCAGTAATTGGCGTTCTCTGGTCATATTATTTCTGGGTGTCTATGTCCCCGTGCAAATCTTCGGAGAATTAGCCGAGGAGATTTGGAAAAACGAAGGGGGTTTTCCCTGGGATGTGCCAATTTTATTAGCGATTCACTCAACAACTTCCCCTCAACTCGATGCGTTTGCGATAAACCTGACAAAGTTGGGTGCCTATTGGGGGGTGTTTCCCTTAGCTGTAGCGATAGTACTGGTATTGGCATTCCGACGCCAGTGGCGATTCCTCACCTATGCGCTGATAACCTATTTAGGCAGTCTTATTATTAATCGTACCGCTAAGTTAACTTTCCAGCGAGTACGTCCGAGTTTGTGGGAATCCCCTGCGCCAGAATCTGATTATGCGTTTCCTAGTGGACATGCGATGGGAAGCGTGACGTTTGCGATTGTATTAATTATTTTGACCTGGAATACCCGTTGGCGCTGGCTGACTGTGGTTGGGGGTATCGTGTTTGCGATCGCAATCGGTTGGACGCGGATGTATTTAGGTGTTCACTACCCCAGTGATATTATTGCAGGTTGGATGGCATCCATTGCTTGGGCGGTTGGCGTCAGTTTAGTGATTAGACCTTATAGGAGTCAACGACGACTGGAGAAAGAAGAGAAAGAAGTTACAGAAACGTCATAAAATAGCATTGATCTAAAAGGGGTTCTTGAACGCACCATTCAGCTTAAACTCTATTCCCCTCAATTGGCAAGGGAACTCCTTTACTCAACTCCTATGTCTATAAATTAAATAAATCGTAGGGTGCGTTAGTGAAACGTAACGCACCATTTTTTAGGACTGTACTGTGTTTTAAATTTGTTCTATAAAATCAACAAAGGCTTTGAAACATTGATATAGCAAAAGGCAGAGGGCAAAGGGTTCCAAGGGAAAAGATTAACTGGTCAAGGTTTCAGCGTTGGGCGATGGACTTATGGGTATCCAATCCGATGCGCTGGTAGTCGCTTTTGCTTCAGATAAACAGAGCGATCGCGCAATCGTATAAACTCGATCTACTTGTACATAGACACCAGCATTGATTAGAGTAATTGCCAGTCTGGGCAAGATACCAACCTGCCTGAAAATTAGCACTATATTGTGGTAAGTCTCTAAAGACCCGTGGATAAGAGTTTTAGTTCCTTAGTAAGGGACAGTAGCTTGGTGACAGGGCTTTGAACTCCTTATCGGGTGGTGGTACTTACTGACAAAGGTACAATATCTCCGTTAAAATGATTGAAATAATCACAAAATAATCTCTACTATAGCCCAGGTATAAATGATTAACCTAAAAAATGAAGACCGCCAACAATTAATTGCACTCCTCAAAGACATTCCCGAACTCAGTAACGAGCGATCGCGTCGGCAATTCTTGACAGAGGCGGGCTTAACGCCATTGCTGCCAAGGCTGAATCTTTCGGGTTCTCCGTTTATAGCTATTAGTGAAATTATCACTAAGTTGTCGAATTATGGGCGCTTGAATGATGACCGGGAGGCGTTGGGTTTGTTCTTGAATGGTCTCAAGATTTTTGATGCTGTTGGTGTGCAGCAACAGCAGTTTATTGATCAACTATTAACTGACTATGAAATGATGACACCAATCGCTGAATTATCTGCGGTTGGTAGATGGCGAGGACAAGAAAATCCGGTTAACAATAAAAATTACAGCTTACCAGATAGTCAAATTCATGAAAAGATTTATTTGAATTTATTGCAATTGATATTACCTAAAAAAATATACACATCAGGCTTAATAGTTAATCGAGATGAAATCATTAAAAACTCCACAAATTATAAACTAAAACTTCAAAAAAATGCATCAGCACGAGATGTTGTTCGTTCGGCTTTAGAACAGGCAGGATTGGCATTTGGCGTTGATTGGGTTTGTCATGAAGGAAAACTTGTGACTTTTTATGATTTAACAAAGGATGATCTGCCACTGACAGCAATTATTGATCGCAGCACAACAACAGTCCTTAATTCTCAAGATTTTTACGAAATGGATGATAATAATGATAAGGTTTTTAAATCATTGTTACGTCGATGTTTGCAGCAAAAATTATACCATCAGCAAGTCCTCTGGCAACATCGAGAAAAACTATTCATTTTTGTCGAAGTCGATGGTGCGGCGATTCGCAAAGAGGAATGGTATAGTAATAAGAAAGAAACCCGCACGGTTTATGAACGATTCATGAAAAATAATAAGCCTGACGAAATCTTTTACTGCAAGCACTTTGCCTTTCGGACAAGATATCGACGGTTTGGCAAAAAGTGGTATCTTATTATTATTCCAGACTGGTTTTTTAGTTTTGACGGCTATCGACGATCTTTTTATGCTAAGGATAAACTCGATTGGCTGAAGCGGCATGAACATGACAAAAATATTTACAACCATCTGCGTTTTATTACCGCATTCTTAAAAACTGAGAAACCGTCAGATTTATTTATTAAAAGAGCATCTTATCCTTTCTTAAAGTTTGGCGAACTGATTACTTTTGACAATGCCCCCTCACTTGATGATGATGCATGGAATCCTAAAACATCGAAGAATGACAGCGTTAATACCGATAATTGGCAGCAAATGGAGTTGCCGTTAGATATATGAAATTGCACTATATTAGAGAACCATTGCTAGAATTTGGTCAAGACTCTCACGTTTGTCCGAGAGCAGGCATTGCTAATTATGATGTTTATGATACCAAACTTAAAATTAGACGTGAGCGAGTCTTAGTTGGTGCTGTAGGAACTAGCGATACGCTATCCAAGTTGTATTCTTGGCTAGAAAAATGTTCACAACCTATTCCTTCTAAACCGGATAGTCGCCAACCTAATTTGTTTGCTCCATTTTGTGGCTTTAAACCCGACTTTGGATTTAAATCTAGCCTTGTCATTGACGAGCAGATTACTCGAACATTAAATTCTTCAGATATCAATGAAGTCATTCGGATTGAGGATTGGAATGAACGAATTGATGCAGCCGTTGCCCTGTACTATCGCCAAGCTAAATTTTTAGCTCAAAACCGCGTCGTTGACGTAATCGTCTGCATTGTACCGACTAAACTCTATGATCAAATTTCTAAACCCAAAGTGGTTTCTAGAGAGGAAAGCTTAGAGAGTGATCAAGATCAGCATGATGATATTTTAGAGGCAAACTTTAGACGCGCCCTAAAAGCCAGAGCAATGCATCTTGGTAAACCCTTGCAACTTGTCAGAGAGGTTTCTTTAGAGTCGAACCTCAAAGGTCAACAAGATGAGGCAACAAAAGCTTGGAATTTTTGTACGGCTTTGTATTACAAAACGAATCAAACAGTTCCTTGGAAACTTTCAACCAACATCAATCGACCATCAGTATGTTTTATTGGGATTAGCTTTTATCGCAGTCGCGATCGCCAGGTACTCAATACGAGTTTAGCTCAAATATTTGATGAGTTAGGCAATAATGTTATTCTTCGAGGTACGCCAGTGGATATCGATAAACGTGATCGAAGACCTCATTTGCAAGCCGATCAAGCTTATCAACTTTTAAAACGTGCTTTGACTGAATATGAAATGGCAATGGATACGTCTCCAGCACGGATTGTCCTGCATAAATCCTCGAACTATAGTGATGAAGAATTGGCTGGGTTTGAGTCCACGGCTGAGGAAATGCGGATTCGTAAGATTGATTTTGTAACGATTCTTGATAGCGAACTACGCCTGTTACGTGGGAAAGAATATCCGCCTTACCGAGGTATGCATCTGGAATTTGATGAAGCCAATCATCTCCTCTATACTCGTGGTGCAGTGGAATACTACAGAACCTATCCAGGAAAATATATTCCACAACCTCTTGATATTCGCATTGTTAGGTCAGATGAATCTCCTGGCGTAATTTCCCAAGAAATTTTAGGTTTGACAAAAATGAATTGGAACAACACTCAATTTGATGGCAAGTATCCAATTACGTTGGCATGTGCTAGAAAAGTGGGACAAGTGATGAAATACTTAAGTCCTGATGATAATCCGCAGATCAGTTACAGTTTTTATATGTGATTACTATAAACACCAACATTGGTTGGACTCCCTCCATGTCTCTGGCAGAGATTAAAGAATAAATGTGGCACTTGCCTCTCCCGTTATAATTCAGTCCTTGTCAAGTGGACGCAAGTTTATGTAACAGCAATTTTAATCCCCGTGGCAAAAAAGGAGTAACTTACTGAAAAAAGTGCAATAATTAAGTTAAAATAATTTAAATAATCCCCCAATAATCTCTACTATAGCCCCGATATAAATGATTAACCTAAAAAATGAAGATCGCCAACAATTAATTGCACTTCTCAAAGACATTCCCGAACTCAGTAACGAGCGATCGCGTCGGCAATTCTTGACAGAGGCGGGCTTAACGCCATTGCTGTCAATGCTGGATGTTTCGGGTTCTGCGTTTGTTGCGATTAGTGAAATTATCACTAAGTTGTCGAATTATGGGCGCTTGAGTTATGACCGTGAGGCGTTGGGTGTGTTCTTGAATGGTCTCAAGATTTTTAATATTGTTGGTGTGCAGCAACAGCAGTTTATTGATCGGCTTTTAACTGACTATGAAATGATGACGCCAATTGCCACATTACCGCCGATTGATCAGTGGCAAGGTCGAGAAACGCCTACAGATATTTTTGAGAAGATTATTGGCGAAAGTACGCTGCGTCCGATCGCGTTTCTTCAACAAGGAATAAAAGTGGCGCGTTCTGTGGCGTATATCGGGGTTCGCAGTCCTCAAGGAAATTGGTCGGGTTCGGGGTTTTTAATCGGGGCGAATTTGCTGTTGACGAATCATCATGTCCTACCCAGTGCTGATTTATTGACCCATACGATTTTTCGGTTTAACTATGAGGAAAATTTTCAGGGAGAGGCACAGCAACCGGAAGAATATCGCGCTCAGGTTGATGGGATTTTTCAGACGAACTCGGCTTTAGATTATACCGTGGTGCAATTGGTTGGAGAACCGGGGAACCAATGGGGATGGTTATCGTTGGTGGAGACAAGGATTCGGCGGCGGGAACGGGTTAATATTATTCAGCATCCATTAGGTCAACCGAAACAGATTTCCCTTCAGAATAATTTTGTTGAGTATTTAGGGGGAGATGTGGTTCAGTATGTCACCTCTACGTTAAATGGTTCTTCGGGTTCACCCGTGTTTAATGATCGATGGGATGTCGTCGCCCTGCATCATGCGGGGGGAAATATTCTCGAACCGACCACACAACGCCGTTATTTTCGGAATGAAGGCATACTGGTAAGTAGGATTCTCGCTGATTTGCCTCCAGAACTGGCAGAACGGATTCGTTCAGGGGCAACAGCTTAACCCGAATGTAACTGACTTTAGAGTTTGTAGTAAGCGCTGTCTTCGCTTCTGGCACTAAAGTGCCTACTACGAACCCAGCTTAAGTCAGTAGCATTCAGCTTAATCCTGAAGCCCAAAGACTATCTGGAATAGCCGTCGGTGATGAAACTCAAGCCCCAACTATTACGGTTTTTGGCGAGAATGCCAACCATTCAAACCGTGAGAGAACGAAAAGCACTCTTGGCTTACCTGGGGTTTGAATGCCTAAGCAGCAAAATTAAGTGGGACAATAGCAATAATTTTGTCTTTTTTACGGAACTGGTCAATCTGCTGACTTCGGAAGGAAAGACTGAGTTGCTTTCATTTCTGAATAATCTGGTAGCAAGCCCGGTGGACGGTATAAACCCGTGGATTGGTGTCGAGGATCAACAAAAACTCAGGGGTTTAATTGCCGATATTGGCGCTTTAGATGATCAGGGATGGGAGTACGAGTTCCGAGGTGAGTCTCATCGCCAAAAATCATCCTCCATTCCCTTTATTTTACCCCAGCTTGATGTCTCCACGTTTACCGGGCGAGAGCAAGAATTGCAACAACTCGAAGACTTGCTACTCCAGCGCCAAGGATCAAAACTGTGCAGCATTGTTGGGTTAGCGGGTGCGGGGGGAATTGGCAAGTCAGCCCTCGCCTGTCACTTTGCGACCCAGTATCGCGGCGAATTCCCTGATGGGGTGATTGGGATACAGGTGAGTGGGAAGGATGTGGATACCATTGCGCGGGAGTTTGTGCGCCGGATTGGGGCGGAACTTGATCCGGAGGATGAGCGAGATGCTGCCACAATTATGCAGGAGGTGTTTGCTCATCGCCGGATGTTGCTGATTTTTGATAATGCGGATCAGGCAAAAATTAAGGTATTACGTCCGGGTGGGAATCGATGTGCAGTAATTATTACAACCCGCGATCGCAATCTCCCTTTATCCTTAGATATTCCCGATGAAGGTACGATTGACCTTCCTCCCCTTCCTGAACCCGATTCATGGCGTTTGCTGGAGAAGATTTTGGGTGAAGAACGGATGGCGGCGGAGGAAGAAGCGGCGAGGGAAATTATTCAGTTAGTCGGGAATTTACCCCTAGGGTTACAAATTGTCGGTGCAGCATTGCGGCAAAAACGGCGGAGTTTGGCAGATTATGCGGCATCATTACGGGAAGAAAAGACGCGATTGGTTCGACTGAAAGTGCGAGGAGACGAGGCGTTAAATGTAAATGCCTCGTTAACCTTAAGTGTAGAATTACTTGAGCCAGATGAGATTGACTTTTTCGCCTGTCTGAGTGTTTGTGCTAAAGAGGGATTTTCCCGACGCACGGCGATGGTTGTGGGGAATTGTCAGGACGAGTGGACAGCGCAAGAGTATCTGGATTATCTTTACCAACTTTCACTGCTTAATTATGCGGAGGTGGGAGAAAATCGCTTTGTCTTTCACCCCCTGATTCGCTTATTTGCTCAGGAATTGGCAGAAACGCGGCAGGTGCAAGCGGCGGCGGCGGAACGACACGGTCAGTTTTTTATTGAGTTGGTGAAGTCCAGTGAGGTCACTAATCGAGCGATCGCGGCTGAAATAGCAGAGGACTTAGACGACATTATTCTGGCAGCCCAGTGGTTACAGCGACAGGAAACAGCCGATTATGTATTTGCCGATTTCCTTAACTTATTTTTTGAAGAATATGGCTATTGGCAACAGGCTATTGAGTTGATGTCAGGATTTCAATTATTAGCAGAACGTTGTCAAGACTGGGAAACTGTTGTCATTTTTTGTACGCGACAGGCAAAATATTTGTCTTTACAAGGTGAATTGTTAAAAGCGGAGGAGGTGCTAAAACCGATTCCAGAATTCCTCAGCCGAATCGATGAACCAAAGACTCGTCAGCGTTCCCAGGTAAGGTGGCTGACTCGGTTGGGTAATGTACTACAGCGCCAAAAACAGTTTAAGGAGGCTGTGGATGTCCTGCAACGTTGTGTTGACATTGCTGAAGCATTGGATGATTCAGAAAGCTTGCGGAATGTCCTAGATAGTTTAGGTCGGGTTTTACGACAGCAAGGATCTCTTGATCAAGCTGAAGCTATTCTCCAGCGTTGCTATGCTCTTGAAGATGCTTTGGGCGATCAATATAGTCTTAGAATAACACTCAATAGTCTAGGCTTGGTATTCCAAAAACAAAGACGGTTTGATGAAGCTATCCAAGCTTTCCAACGTCAGGTTGAGATCAGCCAAACTTTCAATGACCAAAAATCATTGGTAATTGGACTCAATTGCTTAGGTGGAGTATTCCAGCAGCAAGGACAGCTTGACGAAGCCATCGAAGTTTTCCAACGTCAGATTGAGATCAGCCAAACTCTCAATGACCAAAAATCATTGGCAATTGGACTTAACTGCTTAGGTGGAGTACTCCAAAAACAAGGACGGTTTGATGAAGCCATCCAAGCTTTCCAACGTTGGATTGAGATCAGTAAAACTCTCGATGACCAACGCTCATTGGCAATTGGACTCAACCGCTTGGGCAGAGTATTCCAGCAGCAAGAACGGCTCGATGAAGCTATCGAAGCTTTCCAACAGGTAGTTGAAATCAGCAAAACTCTCAATGACCAACGCCAAATCGCAATTGGATCTAATTGCTTGAACGAAGTACTTCAGCAGCAAGGGCGAGTTTAGCCGTTTAATTTGGGTATTTACCGATAACCTCTCAACAAAACCCACCCTTCCTCATCTATCTGATACTGTCCCTCTCCTGAAATCTTGCCACACAAATAATAAATCCCCCGTTACCGTGAGGTGGGCAAAGGTAAAAAACGATAACATCAGCATTTTCAAGTTGATAACGTTTGCCCACCCTACAGGATAAAAGCTACCAACTTCAGCAATGACCAGCGAGAATGAACAGAGCGATCGCGCAATTGGATAAACTAGATCTAGTTGTATATAGACACCAGCATGGGTCGGAGTATCTCTATGTCTTTGCCAGAGATCAAAGAACAGATTAACCAATTATCGGTAAGCGATCGCCTCGCCCTGATCAGTGCGATTATTCAATCTCTGGACGATACCAACCTACAGGAAAACTGGCACTATCTGGTGGCACGTCCCCATCCGTGGCGACGCCAACTTTACATAAAAGGACGCAAACTCCTGGCTTCAACAGTTTGGCACGATAAGATTGCCAATGAAATGACACCAGAACAAGCCGCAGAAAATTGGGATTTGCCTCTACCTGCAATCTATGAAGTGATCCATTACTGCGAAAGTCATCGAGATCTGATCAAGCTAGAAGCAGACGAGGAACGCTATCGTTTAGCAGAACAAGGAGTTTTATATGAGTCAATTTGTTATTCTCAATCAAGGGAACTACTGAACAAGTAAACCGAGAAAAGCCCTGGCGATCGCAGATGAAAAAATTAACTTCAAGTTTAGAGTTTGTAGTCAGCGCTTTAGCGCTGATGGTACTAAAGTACCAACTACGAACCCAGTTTGATAACCAGCTTCTCACCGAGGACTTGGGTTCGGGACCTCAGTTCATGACGCCAAGGAACATAATAGTATAGTTACCTCTATCACTGTCGCTCATCCCCAGTCACCATCGTGTCCCAGGTTGTTCTCGAAAACGTTTACAAAAGCTTTCCTAGTCGCCAGGACAGGTCAACTGTCGCGCCTGTGACGACAGAACCCTTGTTGACTCCTACGGATGAAGCGCCACTGATAGCCGTTGATCAATCCTCTGCGTCATCGGGAAGCGTGAATGTTTTGCGGCGGATTAATCTGAGAGTCTACGATGGCGAGTTTATGGTATTGGTGGGTCCTTCGGGTTGTGGTAAAAGTACCCTGCTGCGGGTGATTGCGGGATTAGAGGAATTAACCGGGGGGAAAATTTGGGTAGGCGATCGCATGGTGAATGATTTACCCCCAAAAGCCCGCAATATCGCCATGGTGTTTCAAAATTATGCCCTCTATCCGCACCTCACAGTCTACGACAATATTGCCTTTGGCTTGCGGCGGACAAGGGTGGGATTAGCCTACGAAAAGCCTACCACCGAGAAGCCGCTTTGGATGGAGAATGCTTTAATCAGGATGACGCGATCGCTTCCCAAACAATGGCGCTATTTCTCCGATCGCGAACGGGCGATTGATGATCAGGTTCGCTACGTCGCCAAACTCCTGCAAATTGAACCCCTGCTGAATCGACGCCCCAAACAGCTATCTGGGGGACAAAAACAACGAGTCGCCCTAGGGCGTGCGATCGCCCGGAATCCCCAAGTCTTTCTCATGGATGAACCCCTCTCCAATCTCGATGCCAAACTCCGGGCGGAAACCCGCAGTCAAATCGTGCGCTTGCAACGCCAATTAGGAACCACTACCCTCTATGTCACCCACGATCAAACCGAAGCCATGACGATGGGCGATCGCATTGCGGTAATGAATCAGGGGGAAATCCAGCAAATCGCCCCTCCCCTAGAACTCTATAACTACCCGGCTAATCGCTTTGTCGCCGAATTTATCGGTTCACCGCCGATGAACTTTATTCCGGTTCAATTTAAAGCGCCCCTGCTGATTCAGCATCGTCAATTTCGACTCACGCTTCCAGAGGTTTGGCAATCCTTTTTGCAAGAGTATGATGGACGTTCTTTAATTCTGGGAATTCGTCCCGAACATTTGAGTGTCAGTGTTCCCGCCCCCAAAAACTTATCGGTCACTGTTGAACAAGTCGAAGCCTTGGGCAATGATACCTATTTATTAGTCAAACTGGATCGAAAAACCCGTTTACAAGCTAGAATTCCCGCCGATCATCTCGTCAAAGTTGGCGATCAAATTTGGTTATCGATTAATGCTGATAAAGTTCATTTCTTTGATGAAAGAACAGGTCAAGCGATTCGGTCTAATTAGCTTAATTTTCATCGTATGAAGTGTGAGTGGTGTGGCACACATTAATTGGTGGATTAGCATTGTAGGGGCGCAAGGCTTGCGCCCGGTTTAAACGTCAAATCTATTCCACAATTTTAGCTGTGTCAGTCCAGTAGGGGCGGGTTTCACTATTATCTGTTCTGTTGCACCCATAAGTAACTAAACCCGCCCCGAATCAGGTTTGTTTATCCTGGAGAAAAGTAGAGACGTTGCATGTAACGTCTCTACAATGATGCCGAAAGTCATAATCGATTGACTCCATGAAGTGCTATAAATTAATAATTTCTGCCTGGTAATTTATTGTTGTTCTCAAAAATAGTGGAAGAGATTTTACAGGTTTAAGGGCGCAAGCCTTGCGCCCCTACGGTTTCTACCCCAGGGAAAAGGGGGAGAACAGAGGATGCTTCGCTTTTTTTGCACAGGAGAGGGGAGCAAGAGTATCCGATCCCCCTTCTCCCCACGGTGGGAGAAGGGGTTAGGGGATGAGGGGGAAAATGTCGATGAATAGATAGACACAGCATTTATTCATGAACACGATTCAAACGCAGCCGAAAATATTGACAATACAAATCGCACCGAGGCGTCACCTCATTCCCTTGCAGATTCACCAATCCCATACTGTGCAACTTAAATCCTTGCATCGGTTCTAGTTGTATCGGATAATCAGCCGTAACCACCTTCTTCAACGCCGTAGCTAACTCCGGATGTTGGGATAAATTCCACAAATGTCGCCGCAAATGATCACCATACAATCCAGCATCCGTTGGTGCTGTAACCAACAGTTGTGCTAAGGTAATCTCTTGACGGGCGATCGCGTACAGCGCTAGTCTGATTAAATAGGGATGACCCCCAACCATTGCCATTAATTGTTCCACTTGATTCGATTCCCAGACTAATCCGTGACGGTGGGCTAAATCTTGGACTTGTGCGGCTGCAAATTCCGGTAAATCAATCGGTAATCCCACATTAAACGGAGACTGATTAATGTCCATGGGAATATAAGCTTCCGTCGAATGCACCACAACTAATCGCAACTTACGCCATATTTCCCGATTTTTCGCCTCTTCATGCCACGATCGCAACAAGCCAAAAAAATCAGCCGTGAGTTCAGGATAATGAAACACCCGATCCACTTCATCTAACCCTAACACCAACGGTGTGGCAATCGTTGCCAATAAATACCGCTCAAAATAGGACTTACAACTCACCTTACTGCCAAACATTTGACTCCAATACTTCTCCAAGCGATCGGGTAATTCCAGTTCGAGGGTAATCACCGCACAAAACCACTGCAAGAAGCGATCTAAATTCGTAAAAACGTTACTATCCGCTAATTGAAAACTTAACGGAACGGTGGCATAATTCAACTGATTTCCCCGATGCAAAATTCGTGCCATTAACGACGTTTTTCCCATTTGTCGCGGCGCTTTAATTCGGATTAAGGCACCCGGTTTAGCTACCGCTTCATAGCAACGTTGTTCAACACCAGGGCGTTCCACATAAAACGCCGAGGCTAATTCGACTTGTCCTCGGGGTAATTCCGGTTCAGCGACAGGTTGAGGCGGATGATTGGGGGTGAGGGAATAGGCACTGGGAAACGTCGCGGATTTGGGATTGCCTTCTGGGGTAACGGTTGGTTGATCAGTACAAAGCCAATCCCGAACTGAGTTTAACACAATCGGCGTATCCTCAGGCGATCGCCACTCCTGCTGAGACACCCCTTTAAGATAACCGCGTAAGTCATGGTTGAGTAATGTCCAAGGGCAATTAATCCGAATCGCCAAAATATCGGGTTTCCCCTCCGGGTGTTGATCCCGCCGCCGTTTTGCCCATTGCACCTCTTCGGTTACCATCTCACTCGACGCCGCCAGAGGGGATAATAATAGCACCACGCGATCGCAACGGTTTAATTCGGCATAAATTTGCTGCAATCCCTGGGTTGCCATACGGAGACTACCATTAGCAATGAACACCTGACATCCTTGGGCAGTTAACGCCGTTTCTAATTGCGTCGCCAGGCTTTTATCCGGATCAGTGCCACAATGATAACTCAGAATAACCTGAGGTTGATTGGTCGCCGCCTGCGTATCTCCAGGGATTAAATTAGGTAAATTGTGAGCAATGGCAGTAATTAACTTAGAACGGTGAGATGATCCTTTATCTTCGTCATGGTTTAGGGCAAAAATATGACAGATATTCTGAATATGTTTCCGCACCGTTCCTTGAGAAATACAGAGTTCTGCCGCAATTTCACCATCATTTTTCCCGGCGACAAATTGCTGTAAAACTTCCTTTTGTCGCGGTGTAAGTTTGGTAAATGCGTTGGTGAACTCTTGCTGATCCATTCCCCTGAACTAATAGGTTAATTGTCGGGATAGGTTTAGCCACAGTTTTAGGGACGGGTTTAGGGACAATTGTAGGAGCGGGTTTAGGGACAATTGTAGGGGCGGGTTTAGGGACAATTGTAGGGGCGGGTTTAGGGACAATTGTAGGGGCGGGTTTAGGGAATCAATGCAGCTAGTCACCACTAACGGAACAACAAAACCCGCCCTCCCCACCGATAACTGGCGAATTTAACATTACGCCCTAGAATGACCAAAATACGTTAGAGCAGCTAACGCTTTTATTGGCTTTGAGCCTTCTTTTGTAACATTCGCCAGCAAAGTCCATCAAGGGAGAAGGGGAACCAGAATCATCACAAAAGACGCACTATGACTCGTCTGAAACCTTCTGGGATTAACCTGGCAAATCTGTACTCCCCATCAAGTAAAGATCACAGGCGCGGGCGGCACCACGTCCTTCGTTGAATGCCCAAACCACCAAACTCTGACCCCGGCGACAGTCTCCGGCGGCAAAGACACCGGGAATACTGGTGGCATATTTCCCATAATCGGCTTTGATATTACTCCGGGCATCGCGTTCGAGATCCAAGGCATCTAGCAGGGGTTGTTCGGGTCCTAGGAATCCCATGGCTAACAGAACAAGCTGGGCGGGAATCACTTTTTCCGTACCCGGAACCGGACTGGGAATAAATCGACCTTGCTCATTTTTCTGCCACTCGATTGTCACTGTATGCACCGCTTTCACATTTCCTTCCTCATCCCCCTCAAACTTGGTCGCGGTGGTGAGATAGGAACGGGGATCAGCGCCAAACTTCGCCGCCGCTTCTTCCTGCCCGTAATCCATGCGATAAATCTTGGGCCACTCGGGCCAGGGGTTGTCCGGGGCGCGTTCTAGGGGCGGCTGGGGCATGATTTCCAGTTGCGTCAGACTCTTACACCCGTGGCGCAGGGAGGTGCCAACGCAGTCGGTTCCCGTATCACCGCCACCGATAATCACCACATCTTTGCCTTCAGCGGAGATAAAGTTGCCGTTTTTGCTGTTATCTAAAAGCGCCTTGGTATTGGCGGTGAGGAAATCCATGGCGAAGTGGATGCCCTTTAACTCCCGTCCTTCGATGGGTAAGTTCCGTGGCTTGGTTGCCCCGGTACAAAGGACTACGGCGTCAAATTCTTTGAGTAGATTCTCGGTGGGGAAGTCTTTACCCACCTCAGTGTTGCAGATAAATTTAACCCCTTCTTGTTCCAGCAGATCAAGGCGGCGCTGAACGACTTGCTTTTTGTCCAGTTTCATGTTAGGGATGCCATACATGAGTAAGCCGCCGGGACGATCTGCCCGTTCAAATACGGTGATCCAATGACCCGCTTTATTGAGTTGGGCAGCCGCACAGAGTCCAGCCGGTCCAGACCCCACGATCGCCACTTTTTTCCCGGTGCGCTTAGTTGGGGGTTCGGGTTCGACCCAGCCTTCCTCCCAGCCTTTGTCAATAATCGAACATTCGATATTTTTGATGGTCACGGGGGGGTTATGGATACCCAGGACACAAGACCCCTCACAGGGCGCGGGACAGACACGACCGGTGAATTCGGGGAAGTTGTTGGTTTTGTGCAGGCGATCAAGTGCCTCGCGCCATCGACCTCGATAAATCAGGTCGTTCCACTCTGGGATTAGGTTGTTAATGGGACAACCGCTTGCCATACCCTTGATCATCGTTCCGGTATGGCAAAAGGGTGTGCCACAGTCCATACACCGCGCCGCCTGAGTTTGGAGTTTTTCCTCGGGCATGGGTAGATGGAACTCATCCCAGTTGCCAATGCGACTGTCGGGTTGCAGTTCTGAGGGTAATTCGCGCAGATATTCGATAAAGCCAGTTGGTTTTCCCATAGTTATGTCTCAAGTTTCAAGTTTAGAGTAAGGTATAGTTGTTGCTCAGGTGTTATTCGGTCTATTCGTGATGGCGATGAAGTCCCTCGACTATTTGGGCGGCAAATTCTCACCAATCAGTCGTTGGTGGTGAGCTGTGATAACTAAGCGGATGGACGGCTGTCTAGAGAGGTGAAAAGCAACATCTGTACCCAGTCAAAAGTCAAAATCAGAGATATTTTGTAGCCTGTGTTACAGTTTGTCAATCATTTCGGCGTTTAAATGCGAGGCTGAGTTTAGTAAACAGTTAGGTTTACTCCGGTTAAGTGGCTAGGGTTCATCAAGGTTCAGGTTCGGATTGAAGACGGCTAGAGATAGGATACAAAATAATTGCTTTTCGGGTTTCATCTTGTCACATTTTTTTATAAAGTAACGACGGTTGCGTTACGGTAGGAAGTCTGTTCTGGAAATAATAGAGAGTGAACGGTTGGTTGAGTCGGTTTTTTGGGTTGTGTTTTTTAGGTTTGTCCGACTACTTAGCAATGATTGAGCGAAGGTTGTCTGTTGTCCCGTTTTGATATAATTACCTAACTGACTCACCCACTTGTCCCATGTCACAAGCGTGTATTTTAGCTCACTTCAATCACACATCCGCTGTGCCGAACCTGATCGCCTCTGAACCTACACTAAGCACGATTATCATCGGAATCGCGATCGCATTTGGATTCGGTGCGGTTCATGCCCTCTCCCCCGGACATGGCAAAACCCTCGTCAGTGCCTATTTTATCGGTTCTCAAGGCACTCCACAGCAGGCGGTTTTACTGGGATTAACGATAACCTTTACTCATACACTGAGTATTTTTATCTTGGGTGTAATCGCGCTGTTTGCCTCTCAATACGTTTTGCCGGAACAATCCTATCCCGTGCTGAGTTTGGTAAGCGGGTTAACCATTGGTATCGTGGGATTGAGCCTGCTGAGAAAGCGGCTACATTCCCATTCCCATTTCCATTCCCATTCACACGCACACAAACCCACTAGCCTTTCATCCTTAGTTAAATTAGGGATTGCCGGCGGATTAATTCCTTGTCCTTCGGCATTGGTGATGTTATTGAGTGCTGTGGCATTACACCAGATCAGCTATGGGCTATTTTTAGTGGGCGGGTTTAGTCTAGGATTAGCATCGGTGTTGGTTATTTTGGGTGTCATTGCCATTTATGCTCGCCAGTGGCTAGAGCGATTGCCGCAAACCGATCAAGTGTTACAGAAGTTATCAATTTTGAGTGCGATCGTGATCATGGTCATTGGCATTGGTATAACATGTGTTTCAATCACTACCTCGTTATGAGGCACAGTCAATCACAATTTTTTTACAGATATCAGATGAAAGCAAAACAGTTCTTGGTTCTCCTCCTGGTACTTGTCAGTCTTTTGGGCTTTCCCAGCCAAGCCCTAGCCCATGGTGTAGAAACGAACTATCAATTAAACATTAAGTCCTTAGAAATTCAATCCCTGTTCAGCACAGGGGAAGCGTTTAAAGAGGCTCCTGTGATTGTCCATCCTCCTAAAGGTTCAGACTATGCACCGATTGAAGGAATGACAAACGAACAAGGACTGTTTGTCTTTGAACCAGATTATTCCGTCACTGGAGAGTGGGAGGTGGAGATTGGTGAGGATAGTCATTGGGATATGTTAACAATTCCCGTTAGCGATCGCGGGATTGATTTCGAGGCAATCAGCCAAATTCATGAGGATCATCCTCACCATCATCATTATCTTGCCACTCAAATCATTGTAGCGGTGGTTGCCATTTGTTGCGGCATTGGGGGTCAATTCCTTAGCAATAAATTCAACGTTTAACCGTAAATACCAGGGTGGGAAGACATCGAGAAGGAACAGTACTCGTTCAGGGAATGATTTGACAAAAAAGCAGTTTTATGGTTACAAGTTCCCGTCAAAGCAGGATTCCCCTGTGCCAACTGATACCAAGTTGCAGTGCAAAAGAGTGAGTATGACAAAGGACAAAGGACAACCAACTGATATTATGTCCGCCGAAATAACCGTAATATCCTTCTTCCTTGCAACAAAAGCTCCTTCCCTTCTGCCCTCTGCCCTCTGCCTTCTGCCTTCTGCCTTCTGCCTTCTGCCCTCTGCCCTCTGCCTTGTCTCCACAATCTAGTGAGTATTCAACCGGACATAATATTATGCCACAATCAAGACAGTATTTGAGATAATCGGCAATGGCTTGGTCGGCGGGACAGCAGTTGCAACGTGGCAAATATACGATTGAGAAGGAGTTAGGTTCAGGGCGGTTTGGGATAACCTATTTAGCACGCGATCGCACGTCCCAACGCTGTGTGGTGAAAACCCTGAGTGATACGTTACTCAATCAGCTTACTCCAGCAGAACTTAATCGACTTCAGGATAAGTTGTGGCAAGAGGCGGTGAAGTTGGCGCAGTGCAAGCATCCTCATATTGTCCGGGTTAAGGATTCGTTTAAAGAAGGTCAGCAAGTTTGTCTTGTCATGGAGTATATTCAGGGGCAAGATTTAACCCATGCGAACCGACTAACTGAAAAAGAAGCCTTACACTATATTCGCCAGATTGGTTCAGCACTGATGGTTGTGCATGAAAATAACTTGGTACATCGGGATGTTCGACCTGGGAATATTATCATGCGTCAGGGGAAACGGGAGGCGGTGTTAATTGATTTTGGGTTAGCCGTGGGATTTGATCACCCGTTAACGACGATTAATCCGACAACTGCCGATGGGTTTACACCCCTGGAATTATATCATGAGGATGCCGAACGCGGCGCTTATACGGATGTGTATTCTTTAGCCGCCACATTGTATCAATTATTAACCGGAGAAAAACCGCCCAGTGTCCGCGATCGCAGTTTGGGAAGGGCTAAATTAAAGCCGCCTCAAGACGTGAATCCCCAAATGAGCGATCGCACGAATCAGGCGATTCTGCGAGGGATGGCGTTAGCCCCCGAAGAACGCCCCCAAACGATGCAGGAATGGTTGGATTTATTGGGGGTTGTGCCTCAAATTCCCCAACCGTGGCGTAATTGGGATTTGACAATTTGGTTAACGATTATTGGCACAATTGCTGGGGTTTTGAGTATGATTGCTGGGTTTTTAGCCCTCAAGCCGCAATCAGCACCACCGCCAGAAACTACACCTGAAATAACGCCAACCTCACCACAGGTTCAACCAGAAACACGTTCCCTTGATCTGACCCCTCCCTAACTCTCCCATTGCCAAGGGGAAGGAACAAGGAACGCGGTTATGGCATGATCAAACTATACGGTAATCTCAAAACAAAAAACGAATGGAGACACTAGAACTTAAACTTGATAAAAAGACCCTCGAACTGGCGCGATGGTTAGCCGAGTCGCGCCGTTGTAATCTATCTGAACTGATTACAGACGCCATCAACAAGCTGGCTGTTAAAGAATCGGCACAAGACCGGATAATGGGAATGTTTGCTGATGAACCTGACGTTGTTGATGAGATACTAGAAGAGATTATGCGCGATCGCGCTGCACATCCTCTCAATCAGAACTGTGAACAAAGCACTCCTTGACACTGATATTTTTTCCGAAGTGCAAAAAGGCATAAATTCCAATATTGTCACTAGAGCTAGGGCGTATCGCGATACCTTCGGTTCCTACACAATTTCGGTCATTACGGTTCTCGAAATTATCAAAGGCTGGCATAAGCGTCAACGGCAAGACCGCATTCAACAGTTTCTTAATGTTATCACTGATGTTGAAGTGTTAAATCTGGATTTGTCCAGTGCTGAACTAGCAGGGCGAATCTACGCCGACTTAGAACGTACAGGGCAACCCATTGGTCTTGCTGATACGATGATTGCAGCTATAGCGATGCATAAGAATTTGACGTTAGTAACTGGTAATGTATCTCATTATCAACGCATTCAATTATTAGGTTATAAGTTGCATCTAGACAACTGGCGAGGTTAATCATACAACGTGGCACTACAGCTACT
The DNA here is from genome assembly GCF_040220555.1 of Coleofasciculus sp. C1-SOL-03. Lineage (NCBI taxonomy): Bacteria > Bacillati > Cyanobacteriota > Cyanophyceae > Coleofasciculales > Coleofasciculaceae > Coleofasciculus > Coleofasciculus sp. C1-SOL-03. The sequence continues at coordinate 929 of NZ_JAVJUO010000207.1, read as the reverse complement.
AGGAATAAGATTAGGAGAGTGGGCTGTTCAACCACAAATGAGGTAAAATTGGACTTTGAGTATCTGACTGACTAATTTCCCAGAAAATAATTCCCCGTGATGGTAAAAGCAACTGGCTATGCAAATTCGAGACTACTTCAACTTTCTTGCTCCTGATGATATCCGCATTCAGGACAGTCGCATCGGGATTGAAAGCGTTCTTTACGAGTATATTTACCGAGCTAAAACCCCTGAAGAAATCGCTCAACAATTTGAAAGCATTACCCTAAAACAGGTTTATGCGACGATTCTTTACTATCTACACAACACCGAAGAAGTGAGTGCTTACTTGGCAGATTGGTTAGCATTTTGCCGTCAACAGCGAGACGAGCAGAAACAGAATCCTTCTCTGGCACGACAGAGATTTCGTCAATTGAAAGCAGAGGCAGAAGTTCAGCAAAGCGTCCTCACCCCTACACCTCATCTTATGAGAAACGCTATAGTCCTTAATTCCGGTTGTAGGGGCGGGTTTTACCGATAACGTTTCAGCCTCAACCGATAACTGGACTAAACCCGCCCTCTACTATCTTTAATCTCGTTTCACCCTGATTCAATCCAGTGATTTTGGCAAAATCAAGACCGATAAACATTAGGATACTGTATCTCTATGGTGATAATTTTCACCCTCTTCCCCTAACCCCTTCTCCCATCAAGGGAGAAGGGGAACCGGAATTATTAATGATAAAAAATGTAGCTGGCTATATCTTATCTTGCTCCCCTCTCCCCGGCGTGGGAGAGGGGTTGGGGGTGAGCTTACAGGTGTAGGTTTTTTATTTTATGGTTGGGACAAGACAAGGAGGACAAGGAAGGAAAGTAGACAAGGGGGAAAAACCGTACAAAATTAGGTTCGGTCAAGCTAACTTCTAAAAGCCGAAACGCCCGATTTTTCG